>JALVAQ010000203.1 GCA_027011095.1 Bacteroidales bacterium | reverse complement strand
GCCCAGTTAATGCAGCCAATACATGTTCGATGGTAAATATTTGAGTTCCGTTAACTCCCAGCGTAGTTCCCCTGTCGGTTGAAATCACATTATCTACAATAGCATCTATAACCGGTTGTCCGGCAACGTCGATACGTCTGAACTTTATTCCGTGATTTTCAGGTGCGGGATTAAAGGTAATTGAGCCGAACTGTCCTGTATGAAGCCCTGTGCCACTTACTGAAATTGCCTGTTTTATTGTTTTTTGTCGTTCAGTCATTAAAAAAAGATGTAATACCTGTTACGTTTTTTATTATAAGGTGCAAAAGTAACAAAATATTTTAACCTTCATTCTGATGTTTTGAGGCTTCTATTTCTTTTCTTTTAGCTGGTGCTCCAAATTATTTACCCGCTTAACAAGGCTATCCAGTTTTCGGTAATAAATGTATGATTTCTGAAAATCGCGAGCATTGAAAGCAGGAGAGCCTTCAAGAATGGCGCCTTTTTCGGGAACACTTTTGCCAACACCCGATTGCGCTGCAATTTTTACTTCGTCAGCAATTGAAAGGTGGCCTATAATACCCGTCTGACCGCCAAACATACAATTTTTTCCAATTTTTGTGGAGCCTGCAATGCCCGATTGAGCAGCAATAACCGTGTTTTCGCCTACCACAACATTGTGGGCAATTTGAATTAGGTTGTCCAGCTTTACACCCCTCTTTATGATAGTAGAACCCATGGTTGCCCTGTCGATAACAGTGTTGGCACCAATTTCAACTTTGTCTTCCAAAATTACATTACCAATTTGAGGGATTTTTTTAAAATCGGCATCCTGTTGCGGGGCAAATCCAAATCCGTCGGAACCGATAACAGCCCCTGCATGTATGGTACACTGATTGCCAATTACACAATCTTCATAAATTTTAACCCCGGCAAAAATTGTGGTTTCATTTCCGATGGTTACATTATCGTCAATGGAAGTATTCGGATAAATTTTACAGTTGTCGCCTACTACACAATTTTCGCCAATTACAGCAAATGCACCAATATAAACATTGTTGCCAATGGTGGCTGATTCGGCAATGGATGCCTTTGGGGAGATGCCGGTTTTTGGCGGCTTGCTTTGTTGGTACAGATCCAGTAACTGTGCAAAAGCCATGTAGGCATCGGGAACTCTAATAAGTGTTGCCGAGATATTTTTTTCGGGTTTGAAATTGTTGTTGACAATAATTAACGAGGCATTTGTTTCGTAAATATACTTTTCGTAGGCCGGATTTGATAAAAAACTGAGTGAGCCGGGTTTTCCTTCCTCGATTTTAGAAAGAGTTGAAACAGAAATATTTGGATTGCCGTCAACGGTTCCCTGAAGTGCATCTGCAATTTGTTGTGCTGTAAATTTCATACTGTTTATTTTGGGTTGCAAGGTAATTAATTATTTGCTTGCCTGAAAAGATACGTGGGTTGAAAAGTTCATACTGTAGAATAGGAGTGAGGGATTAATTTTAATGACTAATTAAAAAAAAGAGCTGCTGCCAAACAGCAGCAACTCTTATAAATGTGGTTTGTAAAAAACTAAATAATTCCCTGGTCGTACATGGCGTTGGCAACTTTAAGGAAGCCGGCAACGTTAGCGCCTTTTACATAATTGATGTAACCATCCTCTTCGGTGCCGTATTTAACCGAAACTTCATGGATTGATTTCATAATCTGGTGTAATTTGGCATCAACTTCATCGGCAATCCAGTTAATTTTCATGGAATTCTGTGTCATTTCAAGTCCGGAAACGGCTACGCCACCTGCGTTAACAGCTTTACCGGGGCCGAATAAAATTTTATTTTTATGAAAGGCTTCAACGGCTTCCGGAGTGCAACCCATATTTGAAACTTCGGCAACCACCTGTACGCCGTTGTTAATCAGGTTGGCAGCATCTTCGGCATTTAATTCATTTTGAGTGGCGCAAGGCATGGCAATATCACATTTTACTTCCCATGGATGTTTGCCTGCAACAAAAACAGCTCCGGGAAATTCATCGGCATAGGGGGCAACGATGTCTTGATTGGAAGCACGTAACTCCAGCAGATAATCAACTTTTTCGCCTGAAATACCTTCGGAATCGTAAATGTAACCATCGGGGCCTGAAATAGTAACTACCTTGGCTCCCAGTTCGTTAAGTTTTAAAGCAACACCCCAGGCAACATTGCCAAATCCTGAAATGGTAACGGTTTTGCCTTCAAACGAATCGTTGTTGGTTTTTAACATTTCCTGAGTAAAGTAAACGCCACCAAAGCCTGTTGCTTCGGGACGAATCAGGCTGCCACCCCAATCGGTACCTTTTCCTGTAAGCACACCGGTGTGTTCGTGTTGAAGTTTTTTGTACATCCCGTAAAGGAAACCAATTTCTTTGCCTCCTACACCAATATCGCCGGCAGGAACATCGGTTTCAGGGCCGATAATTTTCCATAGCTCAAGCATAAATGCCTGACAGAAACGCATAATTTCGTTATCCGATTTTCCTTTGGGGTTAAAGTCGGAACCACCTTTGCCGCCACCCATGGGTAACGTGGTGAGGGCATTTTTAAAGATTTGCTCAAAACCAAGAAATTTTAAAATACTAAGGTTTACGCTGGGGTGAAATCGAAGCCCGCCTTTGTATGGGCCGATGGCGCCGTTAAACTGAACACGATAACCGAGGTTAACATGTACTTTGCCTTCATCATCCACCCACGGAACTTTAAAAGAGAGAATACGGTCGGGTTCCACCAATCGGTCGATAATGCCTGCAGTTTCAAAATGAGGGTTGTCGTTTACAACTTCTTCAATAGATTCTAATACTTCGCGAACAGCTTGCAAATATTCAGCTTCACCCGGATGCCTGGCTTCCAGGTCGTTCATAATTTTATTTAAGTCCATTTATGATGTTTTTAAGGTTTGTTTGTTAACAGAATAACAACTGTTAATTATGCGGCAAAGATAATGTTCATTTTTTGAGATAAACAAACTAATTTTTCAAATTTTATTAAATATAGAACCTGTTAAAATAATATTCGTAAACTGCACTGTATCAATTTGATTATTTACTCAAGTACACCACTTTTCCAGTGCATTGTTTTCTCAGGTTTTCCATTTTCATCAAACCATTTTTCGATTCCGTTTTTTTGGTTGTTTTTATAGTGGATTTCACGTTTAATTTTACCGTTTGGCCACCATGCGCGTTGTACTCCCGTTCCACGGGTGAAGTTGCCGATACCCACAATGTTGCCGCCAATATCATAATACATCCATCTGCCTTCAAAAAGTCCGTTGGTATAATTTCCTTCAATTTTTAAAGTGCCGTTTGGATACCACTGACGGAAAAAACCGTTAAGTGTATCATTTTTGTAGTTTTGTTCGGTAATCTTGTTACCGTTGTCATCGTAACTAATCGATTTTCCCTCTTTCAGCCCGTTGTGGTAGTATGCTTTCGATTCAAGGTTGCCATTACGGTGCCATCTCGTCATGGCGCCCTCCAGTTTATTATTATTGTAATTGGCTTCCTGCTCCTTGTTTCCGTTATCGAAAAACCAAACGGCCTTTCCGTTAAGCTTTTCGTGTTTATATGTCAGTTCCGATTTTATCAGGCCATTTTCCCAATATGTTTTCTTTTTGCTGGAGCAGCCGTAAAGCCCCATCAACAGTACCAACACGAAAATGGTCGATTTTCTATTCATTTTGTAATAATTTATACATGGTAATAACAGGAATTGCAAAAATAAGATAATTCGGATAGAAAGTTGTTGAGCATAAACGATTGCTTAACTGAACATACACTCACAATTTGTATAGATTGAAATTATCTGAGATATTTCACGATTATATTAACTTTCGACTTTCTTTGTAAAACAGACGGATACGGATGGTGAGTATAGTAAATCAAGCCCTTGGAATTTAACGGGTATCAATACCGAAGGTTTGACTTGCAGCACCAAAAAAAGCCAATCCGTAATTGAATTGGCTTTGGTGGGAGTTATAGGAGTCGAACCTATGACCCTCCCGACTTACTAGTCGGGATGCTCTGAGCCAACTGAGCCGTAATCATGATTTTTTTAATCAGTTCTTCAACTCTTTTTCTGTTTTTCCAAGCTTTTACCTGCCTTTCTCTGGCGTATGCTTTAGATTTTGTTTTGAAAGGCTCAGTATAAACAATAACCCAATCGTTGGTTTTACCTGTCCACCCTTTATGATTTGTATTGTGTCTTCGTAATCTACCGGACAAATCGTTTGAATGGCCGTAATAAAAGTGGTTTAGTTTTTCAGAATATATAATATAGAAATAGTACATGCAAAAAAAGCCAATCTGTAATTGAATTGGCTTTGGTGGGAGTTATAGGATTCGAACCTATGACCCTCCCGACTTACTAGTCGGGATGCTCTGAGCCAATCAAATTACCAATATCAAAAAAAAGCCAATCCGTAATTGAATTGGCTATAGTGGGAGTTATAGGATTCGAACCTATGACCCTCTGCTTGTAAGGCAGATGCTCTGAACCAACTGAGCTAAACTCCCATTATTTAAGAACTCTTTTTAGCTATGACCCTCCCGACTTGCAGTCGGGATGCTCTGAACCAACTGAGCTAAACTCCCTCGTCGCTCAAAAAGCGAGTGCAAATATACACTGATAATTTATTTGTGCAACAGTTTTGATGAAAAAATGTTTAAAAAAATAAATTAATTTATAAGGCCATGTAAACTACTAAGATAGCTTTGAATTTTAGATGCTGTCTTCCTCTTTTTTCTGAATAATTTTAGTCAAATCAGTAATGTTAACCGAAATTCCTGAAATCTGGTATTGTGCTTGCAGATAATACTCTTCTCTCTCCTTAAGCTTGTCCTTAATAAACTGTTTCAGTTCGTCTTCGTTCTTTTTTGCCACCAGCGGACGGCGTTTTTTGGCTTCGGTAAGACGACGATAGAGTGCCTCCGGAGATAACTTAATATAAAGGCTTATTCCGTTTTTGTTGATTAATTCCATGCTGTTATAAAAACAGGGTGTGCCTCCGCCGGTGGAGATAACCGTGTTAGTAAACCGGAAAGTGCTTACAAGCAGTTCATGTTCAAGCTGGCGAAAGACTTCCTCTCCATATTTGTGAAAAAAAAGGTCAACCGAAGTTTTGTATTTATGCTCAAAAGCCTTATCGATATCGTAAAAAGAGTAGCCCAATTTGCGTGCTAATTTTTTTCCAAGGGTTGTTTTTCCCGCACCCATAAAACCAACAAGGTAGATTCTGCTCAAAACTTTTTTTTTCAAAGATACTACTTTGAATAAATATTGCCATTAAAAGTTGGTGCCAGCCGTGTTAATTCCTGTCTTGATGTGCTTAAGGGTTATATCAAAACTAAATAGGTCGCTGATTTTTATGATTTGACTGATTTAACTGATTTTCTCTTTTTTATCATAGCAATCAGTACTATCAGTCCAATCAGTGTACTATTAAAAATGCAGGCAGGTTTGTTAAGGCAGGTACTCCTCGTCAATGTTGCCCATGGCGTTAAATAAATTGAATTTTGCCTTGGGATGAATGGCTTCAAGTTGTTCGATAAGGTTTCGGGCAGTGGTGCGTTTGGTAACATCCTCAAAGGGGCAGGGTTGTTTAAGCTTTGTAAAATCCCGGATGTTGGCAAATTCACGGGTATCTTTGTCGGTTAACAAAATCAAAGGACGGATAAGGTACATGGCACCGTTAAACATTTTCAGCTTGCCGGGCAGCGAAGAGATATGTCCGTGGTAAGCCATATTTATCATCAGGGTTTCCACTGCATCATCGAGATGGTGGCCCATGGCCAGTTTTTTAAAATCATTGCTTTTGGCAAACTCGAACAGGGTTTTTCGCCGATGCCACGAACAAACAAAACAGGGTGCTTTCTTACCACGTTCTTCAAGGCCGGCTTCGATGGTTTCAAAGTGCATTTTTACATTTAAGCTGTTGGCATAATCCTTTAAAAATTCCGAATCTGCCAGATAGCCGACATCTTCAACATCAATATGGATGGCTTCGAGCTGAAAGTCAATGGTTTTAAATTTTTTAAAGGCGGCTAAAGCCTCTAACATTACCAGTGAATCTTTTCCGCCGCTGACGGCTGCCAACACTTTGTCGCCATTCGAAATCATTTTGTATTGATTGATGGCTTTGGCGGTCATGTTTTTTACATGCTCAATATGCCGTTTTTGATATTTGGTAAGTTTGTTGCTCACACCTCTTCGGGGACAACCTCCTCTTCGATGCGAAGGTTTTCAATAATGAAATTTTGACGGTTTGGCGTGTTTTTTCCCATGTAAAATGAGAGTGTTTCAGAGAGTGCCGATTCGCGTTTTAAAATAACCGGATCTAAACGGATACTTTTACCAATAAAGTGTTTAAACTCGTTGGGAGATATTTCACCAAGTCCTTTAAAGCGTGTAATCTCGGGATTGGTTCCCAACTCGCGGATGGCTTTTTGGCGCTCCTCATCATTGTAGCAGTAGCGGGTCTCTTTTTTATTACGAACCCTGAACAGGGGCGTTTGAAGGATGTAAACGTGGCCTGTTTTAACCAGGTCGGGATAAAATTGAAGGAAAAAAGTAAGCAGCAGTAACCTGATGTGCATTCCGTCAACATCGGCATCGGTAGCAATAACAATGTTGTTGTAGCGAAGGTTTTCAATGCTTTCGTCAATATTTAACGCTGCTTGCAAAAGGTTAAATTCTTCGTTTTGATAAACAATTTTTTTGCTGAGGCCGTAGCTGTTAAGGGGTTTTCCCTTTAGGCTGAATACAGCTTGCGTTTGAACATCGCGCGATTTGGTGATAGAGCCGCTGGCCGAATCGCCCTCGGTGATAAACAGCGTAGTATCCAGTCGTTTTTCGTGGTTCGTATCAAGGTGAATCCTGCAATCACGCAACTTTTTATTATGTAGCGATGCCTTTTTAACGCTTTCGCGAGCCAGCTTTTTAATGCCGGCCATGTCTTTACGTTCCTTTTCCGATTGCAGGAGCTTTTTATAAAGGGCATCTGCCGTTTCGGAATTGATATGCAGGTAGTTATCGAGGTTACGTTTAATAATGTCGTTAATATAATTACGAATACTTTGCCCGTCGGGTTCGATGTATTGCGAACCCAGTTTGGTTTTTGTTTGCGACTCAAAAACAGGCTCCTGAACTTTAATACTCACGGCAGCCATAAGTGATGTGCGGATGTCGCTGGTTTCAAAATCTTTGCCGTAAAAATCGCGAATGGTCTTTACAATAGCCTCTCTGAAAGCGTTTTGATGGGTGCCTCCCTGCGTGGTATGCTGGCCGTTAACAAAGGAGTAGTACTCTTCGGTATAGGAACGCGAGCTGTGCGTAAAAGCACATTCAAAATCATCTTCCTTAATATGGATGATGGGATAGATAATGCCGTTGTTGGCGCCAATGTTCCGTTCAAGCAAATCCAGTAAACCGTTTTTTGCCAGCATTTTCTGCCCGTTGAAAACAATGGTAAGGCCGTTGTTTAAAAAAACATAGTTCCAAAGCATCTCTTCAACATACTCCATCAAATAATGAAAGTTGCCAAAAATTTCTTCGTCTGGAATAAAAGTGATGATTGTTCCCTGCTTTTCGGTGCAGGGTTTAATGGCATGGTCTTCAATAAGGTGCCCTCTTTCGTATTCAACAATTTTAGTTTGGTTTTCGCGGATGGACTGAGCTTTAAAATACCTCGACATGGCATTCACTGCTTTCGATCCAACACCGTTTAATCCCACTGCTTTTTTAAAAACCTTGGAGTCGTATTTGGCACCCGTATTAATTTTACTAACGCAGGCTATTACTTTTCCCAGTGGCATTCCGCGGCCGTAATCTCTAACTGTAACCTGCTTTTCGTTTATCGTAACCTCAATGGTTTTTCCGTTCCCCATTACATATTCGTCAATGGAGTTGTCGATAATTTCCTTTAGCAATACATAAATACCATCATCGTGCGAACTTCCATCACCAAGTTTGCCAATGTACATGCCCGGGCGCAGCCGGATGTGCTCTTTCCAATCGAGCGACCTTACACTATCATCATTATATTCAGCAACCATACGTTTCTCCCTATTTGCGGCAAATGTAGAAAGGATTAGCATACGATTTAAGGCTTACCCCGTATCTTTTTCAACGATGGATGTTAATAAACGGCGATAAAGATAGTTGTACAATCTAATGTTAGTTTCTTTTAATTATTTTTATGGTGTCAGTATGTCATATCTTTGTTAATGGTATATATATTGATAAGAAAAAGAAACTTTACTTTAATACCTTATGGCAGTAAGAGTGTTTGATAATGAGAGTTGTAGATGTGATTTGACTGTGGTATAGAGGTTTACCGTTTTGGTACAACTAAATTAAAATGTAAAGGGAAGGAGGAAAAAACAATATGGAATATAAAGATTATTATAAAACGCTTGGCGTTTCCAAAAGTGCGAAGCAAGATGAAATAAAAAAGGCTTATCGTAAACTGGCCATTAAATATCATCCTGATAAAACACAGGGAGATAAAGCCAAAGAGGAAAAATTTAAGGAGATTTCGGAAGCCTACGAGGTGTTGGGCGACCCTGAGAAGAGAAAAAAATACGATCAACTGGGTGCCAACTGGAAGCAGTACCAAAATTTTGGTGGAGGTGCCGGACAGCAGGGAGGCTTCGACTGGTCACAATTTACAGGCGGACAGCAGGGGGGAAGTTACGGAGGTTTTTCGTTTGATGGCGACCCTGGTGGCTTTTCCGACTTCTTCCAGCACATCTTTGGAGGTGGTTTTGGAGGAAGCAGAACCGGTAGCAGAAGAGCACCGGGGTATAAGGGAAGAGACATCGTTTCGGAAATGAATATTACTTTTGATGAGGCTTATCACGGTAGTACCAGAATTATAAATCTGGATGGTAAAAAGTTCAGAATAAAAATTAAACCCGGCGTTAAAAACGGACAGAAAATCAGGTTGGCCGGCAAAGGAACTCCCGGCATTAACGGAGGCCCTGCAGGTGATTTGTACATAACCATAAAGGTGGTGCCAAGCACTAAATACAGGCGCGAGGGAAACGATTTGTTTGCTGATTTGAACATTGATATTCCCACCGCAGTGCTGGGTGGCAAGGCTACTGTTGAAACACCCGACGGCAAAATGGTGTCGCTCACCATTCCGGCAGGTACATCCTGCGGTAAAAAACTGAGGTTGCGTGGAAAAGGAATGCCTTATTATGAGCATCCTACAAGACATGGCGACCTTTATGTGGAGACAAAAATTTCGGTACCAACAAAACTGAGTAAGGAGCAAAAAAACTTGTTTGAAAAGTTGAAGAAGTTAAAATAAAGGAGGGAAAATATGTTAGTAAAATTAATAGATACAAACGACGTCAACCGGTTTAAAGGCTTGCTTGAATTTATTGATGCGGCCATCGATTCCAATATGCGACATTACGCTTCTGAAATTATTGAACTGGTTGAAATGGGCAGGGAAGAAGAACTTAAAGGTGCTATGGTTCGGGCACAGGAGGCCTGCCAGGTGATGGGTATCCCTTTGGAAAACCATTTTAAAAAGGTGTATCGCGATACTGAGCGAAGTGTGGTGTGCGATTATAAACTTTCGCCCCTGGCATTCGGGCTTATTTGTATCAACGCCAGCCCCACCAATAAAAACATCGCCCATATTCAGGTGGAGATGGTGAAAAAATTGTTGGGTGAGTAAATGGGAGTTCGGTAAACTGCAAAGTTTACCGGCTCCTGTAGGCTGCCCGGGGTTTTAATTTGCTTTTAATAATTTCTTTACAATACTTCTACCATTTGTGGAAACCTTTAGGAGATAAAGTCCCGGTGCAGCGGTTTGGTTGTTTGATAAGCGGCCGTTCCATTTAAAATGATGATTTCCTTTGGGAAGAGTCCCTTCAAAAAGACGCTGTATTTCGGCACCCTGTATGTTGTAAACGGCTACTTTAACAGGTTCTGTTTTTGAAACATGTAAGTTAATGTTTACCTGTTGAAAAAACGGATTTGGGTAAACATTTTTTACCGACAGAAAGTCGATGTTGCTTTTGTGTTCTTTCTGTCCGGCGGCAGCCGTATCCATAAGGATAAGTGCACTTACCGGTGAGATGGTTACGGTTGAGGCATCGCACAGTTCGTACGTTAAAAAACCATCATATTGAAGGGTGGTATCTATAACACCGCCACCTGAAGGGATTATTTTGTAATATGTTTTTTCTGTTTCAAAGTTTTTGGTTTCTGTTGCGTTGGGGTTGACAACAACTTTTCCTTTTTCAAAAGTGCGTATAAATAATGAGTCGTCCGTTATTTCAAGGTCGCTTACCGCAGCGCCAAGGTCGATTTCATATTCAGGATAATATTGCAAAGTGTTCTGTTGGGCATAATCCGACAACGACAATGCAGTGTTTTGGTTGCTGATGAGCAGAAAACTGGCTGTTGAAAATACTCTGGCCTGAATATCGTTGGTGAGTTCCGGCTTTTTTATCACAAGCACCAACCGGCTACTGTCGTGATTGCTTTCCATGCAGTTAATGGCTTTAAGCCATTTGTCGATTCCCTTGTAGTGCCCATCGTTAATATCGTAGGTAAAGTCTTCCCACATGCCGCCATCGGTAAAATTAAGACTTGAATCGGCTCCGTTGTCCGAATGAAGCCCGTTAAAAATTACGAGGTTATCCGGCAGCTTCGATTTAATATAGGCCAAAGCGGCGTACCTCCCGTTTCGCCAGGCAGTGTCGGAATAGTCCCAGGGCATTTTCCCGTAAAGTGCTCCGGGTCCGATTTTATGGCCTGCCGAATCAATAAACAGTCCGTCGTAGCTAAAAGTAATAACCTGCCCTGAGGCCGTGATAGCGTAATAGTTTATCCAATGGTGCAGGGCATCCGGTTCGTCGGGGTCAACAAAATCGTTTCCATCCATAAGCCATGAACCCCAAATGGTGAGTATTCTTGTGCTTGTGTCTTGTATCAGGCTGTCGGTGTGACAAAACATGTTTTCGTTTGAATTAATAAAGTCGTAATCAAATTGGCTAAAGTTTTCCCACACACCTTGTATTGATCGATAAAGCAGTAATTCAGGGCCAACTATTTTATTTCGTATTTCATCTGAAAGATAGGGTGTGATGACGTAGTTGTAATGTTGGTTGATAAATTCAATTTGCGCATCTGTAACATAATAAGATACCCTGATGCCGTTGATTATTTGCTGGCTGAATGAAGCGAAGCCAAGCACCGTTGTTAGTGCGAGCGTAAAGAATAATTTTTTCATGGTAATAAACTTTGGTGAATACAATATTATACCGCATACCAAAGCATTTACCCTAAACTGAGGTTTTGAAAATTTGTCAGATATTCATGCCGGTACCTTCCGGGCCAAAATCAGATAGTTATGTCAAAAACAGAATGGAAAGGCAGGCAATATGCTCTATCCTCGTCGTATAGTTTCATTTTGCATTTTTCTTTAGTTCTTTTTCGATGTATTTTTGTAAGATGTTGGTGTTGGGAAATTTAAGTAAATACTGTTGCACAAAAAGGTTTTTATCCATTCCGGCAGTGGCATATTTTACAAGTGTGTGGTCCTTTTCGGCAACCAGCAATATGCCTACAGGTTGCCTATCGTCCGGCTCACAAATTTCATCCTTGTAATAATTCAGGTAGGTATTTAACTGACCGATATCGCCATGTTCAAATTCTCCTATTTTTAAATCAATTAAAACATGGCATTTTAAAATCCTGTGATAAAAAACCAAATCGATGAAATAATATTTGTCGCCAATGAGAATTCGTTTTTGGCGTGCTTCGAAACAAAAGCCATAACCAAGTTCAACAATAAACTGTTGCAGGTTGTCGAGCAATGCTTTTTCCAAATCCGATTCTTCTATAACTTCTTTTACCGGCAAATCAAGAAACTCGAAACATAAATATTTTTTATAGTATCGGTTGATAGTTGAGGTTTCGTTTTTTGTTGAATCAGTTTTGCTAGCTTTTCCGGATTTTGTGACAAGCCTGATCGCTCGAAATACAGGCTGTTGATTTGCCTTTTTAATTCACGCACACTCCATGCCCCTTTAATACATTCTATTTCATAAAAAGTGCGTTTTAACAGGTCATTAATCCCAAGAAGTTGTTCAATGTGGGTATAAGAGAGTTTTGTAAGGATTTTATCTCCCGATACAAACAACCCAGTTTCGGATTGTGGGGTCGGGGACCCCATTTTTGATAAATCAGGTAAGTACAATTGTGGGGTCAGTGACCCCACTTTTTCAGATTGTTCCAAAATAGGGGTCAGCAACCCCCGAATTACTTCTGCTATTTGTGGATAGTAAAGATAAAATTGCCGAAACCTGAAAAGCGATCGCTTGTCAATTCCTTTGACATTCATTAATTCAGTAGCGATACTTTCAATTAAGCGGTCGCCATATTCAGCGCGGTCTTCACCGTTTTGTTCAAACTCA
Source organism: Bacteroidales bacterium (assembly GCA_027011095.1). Lineage (GTDB taxonomy): Bacteria > Bacteroidota > Bacteroidia > Bacteroidales > F082 > B16-G9. Next base: position 16,173 of record JALVAQ010000203.1, on the reverse strand, counting down.
ACAATATAATACCCAATCAGCCAGTTTCGGATAGTAAGTAATTGGTTTACTGCATTAACTGCAGATTTTTGCAATTGTTGATGTAGCTGTTGGATAGTTGAAATAAGGCGGTTAAAATTATTCATGGCATTTTATTTTTTGAGGTATTCCGATAGAATCACTTCTTTTAGTCAAAGTTTTTAGCATCCCTTCTTCATCAAGTATTTCCCGAATTCTTATAATATGTTTTTATCATCTGTATCGCTGAATCCATTGTAGCGTACCCCTTGCTGACTACAAATACACCCCACCGGCCAAATAATTCCTCACATAGTCGTCCACACCGTTTTCCAAAGCGGTAAAAGGTTTCTGATAACCGGCTGCAAGTAGTTTCGACATGTCGGCCTGCGTAAAATACTGATATTTATCGCGTATGTCAACGGGTGTGTCGATAAACTCAATAACAGGCTGCATATCAAGTGCCTCAAAGGTACTGGTGGCCAAATCGATAAAGGTGCGTGCTTTGCCGGTGCCAAGGTTATACAATCCCGAAGCCGGACGCTTATTCATCAAAAAAATAATAACATCTGCAACATCCTTTACATAAACAAAATCGCGCAGTTGCTCACCGTCTTTAAAGTCGGGGTTGTGCGATTTAAACAATTTTACTTTACCGGTATTTTTAATTTGGTGAAAAGCATGAAAAATAACCGAAGCCATTCTTCCCTTGTGAAACTCGTTGGGGCCATACACGTTAAAAAACTTCAGCCCTGCCCAAAAAGGCGGCTCTGTTTTTTGTTTCAGTGCCCATTTGTCAAATTCATTTTTCGACTCGCCGTAGGGATTTAACGGCTTTAGTTTTTCAACCACCTCATGGTTGTCAACGTAACCAAACTCTCCCATCCCATAAGTAGCCGCCGAAGAGGCATAAATTAACGGTATTTCGTATCGGGCACAGCAGGTCCAAATCTCTTTTGTGTAATTAAGATTTAGCTTGTCAAAAACGGTTTTGTCAAATTCCGTGGTGTCGGTACGAGCACCAATGTGGAGTACAAAATCAACATTTTCGTGGTTGTCGTCTAACCAGTTAAAAAAGTTGTTGCGGTCAACCTTTTCAGTAAAAACTTTGTTTTCAAGATTCTTCTTTTTTTCAGATTTGGTAAAATCATCTACCAACACTAAATCGGTTAATCCGTCGTGGTTTAATCGTCCTGTTAATACACTGCCAATAAAACCTGCAGCTCCTGTTACAACTATCATAATTAAAATTTTGTCAAAAATAGTGAATATTAACGGTAAAAAACCATCATTTATTGGCAACACAAAATATAATAATTAACTTTGGCACCTTATTAATTATCAGATTGGCTTGTCGGACAGAGGATAAAATGCCAACCTTTTCGGGCACATTTCTGAAACAAACGAAAATAATTTTTTACCCATGAAGAGATTTACTTTTTTTATTGCAGCAACGTTAATGATTTTGCTCTCGTTCAGGAGCATGGCACAGATTAGCAAGGGGGGCACTCCTCCTTCCATTATGTATCAAATGGATGATGATTTTCCCGTATTGGACTTGCAAAAACCCGATATGGAATCCATCACCGATGAAGACAGGATAAATGATGCCACATCGGGTGCCAGCCCGCGCAGGATGGGGGTTGCAGTAATTGTTAATAAAAATCTTGCATCCTTTGGCAAGTGGACAACCCTTCCGGACGGAAGCAAAATGTTAAGAGCCGAACTGCATGTTCCCGATGCCCTGGCTCTGGGTGTTTATTACGATAATTTTTATCTGCCCGAAGGAACGGAACTCTTTTTGTATAACGCAAACAAGAAACAAATTATTGGAGCCTATACAAGTGACAACAATCCTGAAAGCCACCTGTTTTCAACACAGTTTGTTCAGGGCGACAGGGTTATTCTTGAATACCATCAGCCCGCTGAAGTAACGGACAAGCCCAATATTCATATTTCGGAACTGGCTTACGCTTATCGTTATATTGATTTTATGTTTGATAACGACAGAGACGGTTCATGGTCGTGTATGATTAATGTTGCCTGCGAAGAGGGTGACAACTGGCAGGACCAAATACGAGGCGTAGCCAGAATCTCGCTTAAAATAGGATTTAACTACTACTGGTGCTCAGGTTCGCTGATTAACAACACCTCCAATGACCGTACCCCTTATTTTCTTACAGCAGGGCATTGTGGCGAAAACGCCACGGCCAGCGATATGAACCAATGGGTGTTTTATTTTAATTATCAGGCTTCTACCTGTGCCGGCAATTCATCAGGATACAACAGCATAACAGGATGCCAGCTTAAAGCCAAAGACCCATCAGCTGCCAACAACGGTTCCGATTTTTATTTGGTTGAGTTTAACAATTCCATACCAAACAGCTACAATGTTTATTACAATGGTTGGAACCGTACCAACTCAAATGTTGATGCCGATAGTGGGGTGGGTATCCACCATCCTGCCGGAGACATAAAAAAGATTTCAACCTATTTAACACCCATTCAGTCATCAACCTTTTGGAACGGTTTGCCTACTCACTGGAAAATTATCTGGGGTGAAACCGTAAACGGGCGCTCCATTATGCAGGGCGGTTCATCAGGCTCTCCCATATTTGATGAAAACGGACGCATTATGGGCGATTTAACGGGAGGATATACTTCAAACAGTTGTTCCACTCCTTCGCCTGCCTATTACGGTAAAATATGGTACTCATGGGATCAAAACGGAAATGGCTCAAGTTTACGGTTAAAAGACTGGCTTGACCCCACCAATACAGGTATTGAAAAGCTGTCGGGTGTTTCGTGGCAGGTAATTTTACCCACTTGCGATTTTGAAGCTGATACAACCACGGTTATGCAGACCGACTCGGTACATTTTACCGACCTCTCCGGACCGGGTGTATATATTTGGGACTGGACTTTTCCGGGCGGAACACCGGGTACTTCCAGTGAGCAAAATCCGGTTGTAATGTATAGTGATACGGGATACTACGATGTTACTTTGGTGGCGACCAATGGTGATGGCTCCGACACAAAAACAAAAACGGCTTACATTCATGTGGTTCCCATGCCGGTGCCTACTCCGGATTTTTCATCTGATATCACCATTGTTGCTCCGGGAAATAAGATTCACTTTTATGACGAATCAACCGGTAACCCAACAACTTGGTATTGGGAATTTGATGGCGGTTCGCCTTCTACATCTACTTTGCAAAATCCCATTGTAAGATATGGTGCCGAAGGGGTTTACGATGTTAAATTGGTAACCTCAAACAATGGCGGAAGCGACTCAATTACCAAAGCCGGTTACGTTACCTGTACCTCAACACAGGCTCCTGTTGTTGACTTTGCTGCCGATGACAACACCATTATGGAAGGCGAATCGGTTAACTTTACCGATTTGTCAACCAATGATCCGGATACCTGGACATGGACATTTACGGGAGGAACCCCGGAGACATCTACGGAGCAACACCCTCAAAACATTGTTTACAACGAGGGAGGCAGCTATCCTGTTAAACTGGTGGCTTCCAACATTGGCGGAGCCGACAGTCTGGTGAAAGAGGAGTACATTCATGTTGACTGGGTGGGCATTGGCGAGTTTAAGAGTCCTCAGGATTTTCATGTTTTCCCAAATCCCGGAAAAGGTGATTTTGTGATTGAGTTTGCCCGTGCCAATGGCGAAACGGTATCCATTAACGTGGTTGATGCTTACGGAAAAACCGTAAAGCAAATAACTACTGCTAAAAACGACAAACGCTACAGGCTGAATTTGAAGTCGCTTAGCAATGGTGTTTATTTTATCAACATCAATGATGGAAAGAAAACCGTTTCAAAACAGGTTTCAATAATTAAATAGATTAATTGTATGGCAGGCAGCCACGGCGGCTGTTTCGGTGCGAAGGCGCGAAGGGCCGAGCCTGACAGGAATAAAGCCATGCTGCTTTGCCATTTCAACTTCTTCGGGACTGAAATCGCCTTCGGGGCCGATTAACACAAAAGCATTGCTGCCGGGCTGATAAGCCTTCGATAATTCAAGGGTAACCTCCTTGTCGATATAGGCGATGAATTTTTGGCCATCGAAGGGTAGCGCAATCATCTCTTTAAACTTCATCATACCATGCAGTTGCGGGTGAAACGATTTTAACGATTGTTTTACGGCAGCGGTAATAACCCTGTTAAGACGGTCGGTTTTTATCTCTTTTCGTTCCGAATGAAAACTAACAAAGGGAATGATGGTTTCAATGCCTATTTCGGTGGCTTTTTCAAGATACCATTCAAACCGGCTGATGTTTTTTGTGGGTGCCACCCCCATTTGAAGCGTAAAAGGCCGTTTGTCGGAACCCGCTGCTTTTAGCAGAACCTCCACCTTGCAATGTTTTGGGCTGTCATCAATGATGGTACAGGTATAGATGTATCCTTTGCCATCGGTAAAAAAAACCTCATCGCCCGTTTTGTATCTGAAAACACGAATCAGGTGTTTCGACTCTTCTTCTGTAAGCTGGTAATAAGGTGCAGCAATATCAGGTGCATAAAATAAATTCATTTTGTAAAAATAAATATTTCTTTGAGCAACCATAACAGGTAATTTATTTAATTTAGACGGAAATAAACTAAAACAATACTTTTATGAGCTTCACCATCGACCAACAGCTTTGCATCCAATGTAAATTATGCATCGAAGTATGCCCCGTTAACCTTATTGAAACCGATAATGACAACAAGGTCCGGTTTATTACCAACCGCACGGCCATTTGTATCGGTTGCGGACAGTGCATGGCTGTTTGCAGCACCAAAGCCATTGTTGCCAATAACCTGTCATACGATACCGGTTTTGAAGCACTGCCTGATAAAAAAATAGGCTACAACGACTTTTCGGGTTTTCTTTCATCACGGCGATCGGTTAGGAATTATACCAAAAAACAGGTTCCGGCTGAAATGATGGATAAAATTCTCCATTCACTTTCTTACGCCCCTTTTGGTGCTTCTCCCGAAAAAATGCATGTTACTGTAATCAACAACCGGAAAATTATTGAAGATTCGCTTCCATTTATTGAAAATTTTCTCGACAACATTGTCAAATGGGTTGATAATCCCGTTACATCATTTATCATTAGAAAAAAGAAGGGAAACGAAACTTTTAACACCATTAAGAATCACCTATATCCCATTGCAAAATTTGATAATTACAAATTAAAGTACGGCGACCGCATTACCCGTGGTACGCCGGCAATGATTATTTTTCATGCTGATAAAGATGCCGAAGAGCACACCAACAACGCCCTTATTTATGCCACCTATGTTATGCTGGCTGCCCATTCGTTGGGATTGGGTGCCAGTATGATTGGTATTGTTCCGGCTGCCGTTAATAAGGTAAAAGAGGTTCGCGAAGCATATAAAATACCCGGCTATCACGAAGCTGTTATGGCTGTGATTACAGGTTTTCCGAAGATTCATTATCAACGTGCCATAAAACGCCCTTTGCCTGTTATTCACCACTTATCCTTACAGGAATAATACCAACAGGGCAAATTGCACGAAACTGGCTTTTGCAAAAATATTCTTTTCATTTTCATCTCCTTTTCACAAATAAATTTATTTTTGCATTCTGAACATAAGTTCAATATAAGTATTAAAATAACAGACTAAAAAAGATGCAAATAGCCATTGCAAGCGGAAAAGGAGGAACAGGAAAAACTACCCTGTCGGTTAATCTGGCGACCTTACTATCGCAGCAAATTTCGGAGAATACCACCATTTTGTTGGCTGACATGGATGTTGAAGAACCCAACTCGGGGCTTTTTTTAAAAGGTGAGCTTCTGCACAGCGAAGTAAAATACAGGATGGTGGCCGACTGGGATGAAAAAAAGTGTACCTTTTGTGAGCGTTGTGCCAACATTTGCGAATTTAACGCAATAGCTTATTTGGGTATTAGTGTAATGGTTTTTCCCGAATTGTGTCACTCATGTTATGCCTGTTCCGATTTGTGTCCTGAAGATGCACTTCCGATGATACCCCGAAGGATGGGTGAATTGAAAGAGTACAAGTTGACCGACCGGCTTTTTTTTATGGAAAGCAGGCTCGATATTGGTGTGGAACAGGCCACCCCTTTGATTGAGCAAAGCCGAAAGCATATTAAAAAAAGCAATGCTGAAAACATGATTGTCATCATTGATGCTCCTCCCGGCACTTCGTGTCCTGTAATTGAGGCTGTTAAAGATGCCGATATTGTATTGTTGGTTACCGAGCCAACTCCCTTCGGATTGCACGACCTTACGCTTGCTGTTGACACCATGCAGGAGCTTAAAAAAAATATTGCTGTCGTTATCAATAAATATGGCATTGGAAACCGGGAAGTTGAGAAATATTGCGCTGATAAACAGATTCCTGTTATTGGCAAGATTCCCAATTTAAAAGAGGCCGCCATGATGTATTCAAAGGGAGAGATTCTGGTTGATTCAATTCCCGAAATCAGGACAGAGATAGATAACATTTACCAAAACATCATCAAACTGACAAAGCCTAAACAATGAAAGAAATTGTAGTACTTTCAGGTAAAGGGGGAACTGGAAAAACCTCTATAACAGCCAGCTTTGCAGCACTAGGGGCAAAGCAAATGGTGTTGGCCGATTGTGACGTTGATGCAGCAGATATGCATTTGTTAACCGCCCCCGAAGCTATCCTTGCCGAGGACTTTTACAGCGGTAAAGAGGCTTTAATTAAAACCGAAGGCTGTGTGCATTGCTACAAATGCATCAAGGCATGTCATTTTGATGCCATTTCGGTAATAAACGGCGATTTTGTTGTGGATCCCATGGAATGCGAGGGGTGTTCCTATTGCTTTCATGTGTGCCCTACCCGCACTATTGAAATGAACAGCCGTTTGGCAGGTAAATTTTATGTTTCAAAAACCCGGTTTGGAAACACATTAGTTCATGCCAGACTTGGTATTGCTGCCGATAATTCGGGCAAACTGGTTACCAAAGTTCGTGAGGAGGCAAAAAAAATTGCTGCTGAGCAACATTCCGAATACATTCTGGTGGATGCATCACCGGGGATTGGTTGTCCGGTGGTTGCCTCGTTGACAGGTGCGCACTTTGTGGTGCTTGTTACCGAGCCTACTGTTTCCGGTATTCACGACTTGGAAAGAGTTTACGAAGTAATTGAAAAGCTAAAAATAAAAACCGGATGTATCATCAATAAGGTTGATATCAACAGGGAAATGGCAAATAAAACCAAAGATTTCCTAAAAGAAAAAGGAATTCCTTTGTTGGGAGAGTTGCCATACGATCATCAATTTACCAAAGCCATTACCATAGGTAAAACCGTAGTTGAATACGATGACGGTGTTATTAAGGCACTGATTGAAAGTAGTTGGAAAAAAGTTAAAGAACTGGTAGATAAAATTTAAAAAAATCAGAATTATGAAAGTATTAATAGCTGCAAAAAATGAAGGTTGGGATGCAATGGTAAGCGACCGTTTTGGCCGGGCACCGGGATTTTCGGTTTACGACAGCAATACCCAAAAATTAACCTGGCATTCCAATGCCGACAATCTGCAGGCTGAACATGGCGTAGGAATTCAAGCCGCTCAAATAGCTGCAAGCCATAAAGCCGAAGTAGTAATAACCGGTGGGAACTTTGGGCCAAAAGCTTCAGAGGTATTGCAAAAAACCGGAGCCAGATTAATTGACTATGCCGGAAATATTACGGTAAAGGAAGCTATTGAAAAATACATTGGCTAATTATGGAAATAACCATTGTGTCTTATTGTTATGGTTGATGGGATGTGTTAACAGGTAGTAAAACTTTATTCCAGCCCAAATTTTTTCATCCTCCTGTTAAGTGCCTGCCAGGTAATGTTTAATAGAGATGCTGCCTTGGCTTTATTTCCTCCTGCTTTTTCCATGGCTTTTATAATCAGCCTTTTTTCGTTGGATTCAAGGTCGAAGTTTTCAGTGTCAGGACCTGTGTTGGAGTCAGCAGGTTCGGATGAGGGCGTTGTGCCTGAAGGAGTTTCATGTGGGCTTCCGTTTTTACGGTTTATGGTAAAATGTTCGGGCAAAAGTGTGTTTCCTTCGCACATTATAACGGCTCTTTGAATCATATTTCTCAGTTCTCTGATGTTTCCGGGGAAATTATGCCGGTTAAGCAGTTCTAAGGCTTCAGCCGAGATTCCTGTAACATTTTCGTTGTGTTTGGTTGCATACATTTTTATAAAATAGTCGGTCAGAATAGGGACATCTTCCATGCGTTCGCGCAACGATGGTACTTCGATAACAAAAATACTAAGACGGTGAAACAGGTCGAGGCGAAATTTGTTTTCTCGTGTCAACGACTCCAGGTTTTTGTTTGAAGCGGCAATTACTCTTACATCAACCGAAACGGTTTCGCGCGAGCCTACCTTACTAACCTTACGTTCTTCCAAAACACGTAGTAGCTTGGCTTGTTGTCCCATGGGCATATCCGATATTTCATCTAAAAACAAGGTGCCGCCATCGGCTATTTCGAACCAGCCTTTTTTATCTTCGGTGGCACCTGTAAAGGATCCTTTTTTATGGCCGAAAAATTCGCTTTCAAACAGGCTTTCGGGAATAGCTGAACAGTTTACCGAGTAAAAGGTGTTTTTATTTCGTTCACTCATGTAGTGAATTCCGTGGGCTACCAATTCCTTTCCGGTACCACTTTCTCCTAAAATTAAAACCGAAGTATCGTCGGTATGAGCAACCTTTGCCATGAGTGCAGTAAGGTGCTTCATGGCCTTGCTTTTGCCCAATAGCTGACTGCCAATATTTTCAAGCAGTTGCTTCGACAATCTGTCAAGCCCTGTTTCCATTGCTTTCAGTTTTCGATTTAAATCGATAAAACGGCGTGTGCGTGTAATGGCACTCTGTATATCAACCAACCTAAAAGGCTTTGCAAAGTAGTCGGTGGCTCCCCGACGCATGGCTTCAATAACAGTATTCATATCGCCATGGCCGCTAATCATTATTACCTCAATATTTTGATTTTGAGCCTTGATTTTTTCCAGCACTTCGAGGCCGCTCATTTCTGGCAACCTTACATCCAGTATAACAATGTCAATGGCATTTTCTTTTAAAAGTTTAAAAGCCTGTGAGGGCAGGGAGGCTGAGAACACCTTGTATTTTTTGTTTTTCAGAAACTCTCTTATTTCGTCAACTACCCTCGATTCATCATCAACTATTAATATACTAAGCTTACTTTCCATTTGTTTTGTTTTTATAATATTGGTAACTCAACTGCCATGGTGGTTCCTTTTCCGGGAACACTTTGGGCAATAATTTTTCCGTTGGATTCTTTGATGATTCCATACGAAATGGATAGTCCGATGCCGGTTCCCGAATCGGAATCCTTTGTTGAAAAGAAGGGGTCGAATATTTTACACAATACCTTCTCGTCCATTCCAATTCCGTTGTCTTCAACAACCATTATCATCGTTTTTTCTTTAGAACCCACTTTAATGGTGATTTTTTTCTGATAGTCGTCATCACTTGTTAGCAGGGTTGCCTTTTTATTTACGGCATACCTTGCGTTGGATAAAAGGTTAAGTAAAACCTGCTCAATACGATAAGGGTTGGCATGAATGGTTAGTTGGTCGTTGCCGGGGATTAGTTTAAGCAATATATTTTCGCTTTTGAACTGATTGGAAATAAGAGACACGGCATTTTCGATTATCTTTTGAATATTGACATCTTCCTTTTGGATGTTTTGCTGGTCGCGTGAAAAAACCCTTACATGATTAATGATGTTTCTGATGCGTTCGATATCATTAAAAAAAACTTCCAGCTTGGATGTCAGGTAATCGTCGGTTAACTCATTTTCGTTCAGCTTGTAAAGTATATTATCAAGACCCATCGACAGTCCGCCCAACGGTTGGTTTATTTCGTGTGCCAGTCCCGCGGCAAGCTCTCCCATCGACTCAAGTTTTGATTTTTGGATAAGCAACTGTTGTTGTTGTTCAACCTTGTGAACCTCTTCCTGAACTCTGTTCTCAAGGTGAAGGTTTAATGTGTTAAGCTCTTCTATCGCTTTTTTACGCAATGTGATATCGGAGATAAAAATTAAAAATGCACGATCGCTGTCCCACGATATTTCGGTGGGTTTTAGTTCGAGCCAGTGTTTTTGCTTGTTTTTATTGTGGGTAATTACCACATCGACGGTAGCCGAGCCTGAGCCGTTATGTTCCATTAACAAAACGGGTTTTGCGCGGTCACGAAAATCCTTATCAATAAAGTTACAGAAGGGCAGCCCTATTATTTGGCGTGGCATTAAACCGAGGATGTCAATCATGCGCGGGTTAAGCATAATTATTTTACCTTGTTTATCAGTAAGCAGGATGCCATCGTTGGCATTTTCAAAAATAAGCCTGTATTTTTCTTCACTTTCACGCAGTAATATTTCAGCTCTTTTCCGTTCGGAAACTTCTATTTCAAGCTCTTTGGTTCGTTCCTTGACTCGATTCTCCAAATCGGCGTTGAGGGAAATTAATTGATATTCAACTTTTTTGCGATAAAACGCTGCTCCAATGTTTGCTGCCACAAGCCGGAGGGCATTTTTTTCCACTTCCGACCATTGCCGTATTTGTTCACATTCATCCAGTCCGATAAAACCCCACCACTCATCTTCAACAAAAATGGGAATTACCAAAAGTGATTTGATATCCTGTTCTTCAAGTATTTGTTTTTCAATATCAGGGAAGTCTGTTTCAACGTTTCCGGAAACTAAATTGTCGGATTGTAAAATAGTAATCCATCTTTTAATGCCCTCTGAGTCAGTTGGTAAATTTTGAAGGGTTTTGTTGTCCAGTTGGCTTGATATTCCGTTTGATACCCATTCGTAAACCTGACTGATTACCGTTTCATTATTGTAGCTGTGTTTTTTAAAAATATACAATCGGGAGGCTTGCGTAGATTTTCCCAACAGCTTTAGTGCATAGTTGATGTTATCATCTGAAATACCCTGCTGAAAAAATAGTGCTGTTATTTCGCTAAGTACTTGCAAGATGGTATCACTCTTTTCTCTGGCGGCTTCCGCTTTTCTTCTCAGCAGCTCTTCTTCCTTAATTTTTCGTTCCAGTACAATTTCGTGTATCTGCTCTTTCAAAAGTTTGGCAAGCTTCTCGCTGTCAATGGGCTTTGTTAAAAACCCCTTAACACCGGTTTCAATAGCCTGAATAAAATATTTTGCATCCACAAAAGCCGACATCATTATTACGCGGGTGTTTTTATCGGTACGTCGTATTTTTCGTACCATATCAATACCATTGATAACCGGTATTTTGATGTCGGTAATTATAAGATCGGGAGCCGAAGACTTATATTTTAAAAAGCCCTCTTCGCCATCGGTTGCAACCAGTACATTTCTGGCCTGTTTGGAAATAATTTTTTTATATACAGCTCTTAAGATGTCGTCGCTTTCAACAAGAAGTACAGTTATGTTTTCAATATTCATTTTTCGATAGTAATTAGTGCGTGTCCCGATATTTCTTTTCACCGGCGAAGATATGAACTTCCAAATGATTTTCAAAAGGAACCAATGGGCACGACCATCTGTCGGCATATGCACAATAAGGGTTGTAAGCTTTGTTGAAATCAATATATACTGAATCGGAACGGGGTATTCGGATGTCTAAATACCGGCCTGCGCCATAACTGGTTTTGCCACAGGTTTTATCGCGAAAAGGTAGAAACAGCAGTTTGCCATATTCGGGATCGTTCATGTAATCAACATTTTGATATACCGTAAGTTGTTGAGCAGTATCACTGACTGTAAAATACAAATGGCCGTAAACCCTGTAGTTTGGTTTTCGCGCAGTGTTGGTAGCCATGCCAAAAGCAGTACCGGTGGTATCAATTTTAAATTTTGCTTTTACTTTGTATTCGGGATTAACGGGATAATAATAAGGGTCATGGTAGGCCGTATTAAAATGAATACTGTCCAATGGTGTTTCGTCAGGATTGGAAAACCCGGCAATCGCCTTGGCTCGAAAGGTTTCGATGGAGTCCGTATATTTTCCAAGTTCAATCTTTTTTTCATAGGTATGTAGATCCGGATGAAAAAAGAGACGCACAAACAAATAGGCCATAAACTCGTTGCTAACATTTCGGAAACCTCTGCTGTTTCTCCACCAGTGAACAGGATCAAACGATAGGTCTGAATCGGCATAAATGCCTATTTTATAGTCGTCGCCAAATGCTTTTTCAAACAGCAACCGGCTTCGTCGCGAATGTACTCCCACCGAATAAATGTTAAAAGATTTGTCCCATTGGGGATGCGCATCAAACAATTCGCGGGTAACTACTGCAGTGGAGTATGTACGGTCGCGAAGTATGCTCGATGGGATAGGAGCGAGGTAAATGGTATCGCGAAACCCCATTTTTTTAATGACAGCAGCCGTTGCTTCGGCAACATTATGATAGTTTGATATGGGCTGCCATTGCAGAATGGGGATGCCTGTTACAATCATATTTTCGTAGTGGTCATCTCTGAAAAGTTTGATGGCTTTTTTTACCGAATAATCCGGAATCCAGCCCTCAATAACCATTGTCTTAGATTTAACAGGGTCATTAACCGTTAAAAACCGGTAGATATTTTGAAAAAGAAAGGGTATGGCAACCAACAGTATTGCCACAATAATCAACCAACCTAAAAAGGTGGGCCTAAGGCAGGTATGTTTTTTAAACAGTTTAATGTTTCTTTTTCGCATATTCGGTTTTTAAAAAGCCTCGCCAAAGCCAAAAAGGAAAAAAGTTTGGTCTTTCGAGAGGGCATAATCCAATCGTATGTTGGCTTTGTGCACAGGGTCCACAAGCAATCGCAAGCCGGCTCCCACCGACCACTTTATCCCATTGAAAGTATAGCCGTTTAATGCCGGAGCAACTTCACCCAGTCCTCCAAACGCCACACCCGATAATATCCAATAAATGGGAAACCTAAACTCCGTTTGTAATACAGACATCAGCTTATCGCGATACCTGCCGAGATAAATTCCCCTCATTTTTTCGCTTCCCCCCATCAGTGCCAACGATTGAATCGGTACATCTCCAAAATTTATTTCGCTGTAAAACTGAGTGGCCAGTGTCATTTTTTCTGACAATGGAAAATATTTCCGGTAGTCGATTAGCAGGTAACTGTATTTAAATTTACTTCCGAAAGCCGGGTTGAACATTACAAAATTGGCTAAAAAATAGCTTCCAGTGTGGGCATTTATGGTATTGTCGCGGGCTTCGTTGTATAGCATTACCCCTAACCCCGACTGAACACCTTCGTTAGATGATAAAGTTGTGTCGTTGTATAGATACGCTAAAGAATCGTTTTGATGTGCATAGGCAACTTCCGTGTAATTTTTGTAACTGTATATTATTCCGGTATATAGTTTGTTATATACTCTGTAACCCAATGCGTCCAAAAATGAAACTTCTTTAAAAGAAACGAGACTTTGATCGGATAGTTTGGTGTTGTTGCCAACGCCGTAATAAAAGGATGGAAAGCTCAAAATAATAAACTGTGAGTAATTGCGCCAGCCACTTTCGCCAAAAAACAAATCGGAGTTTACAACAAATTTATATTGATTATTTAAAGTGTAGTAGGCCAATCCCGTTAAGGTGGACGAGGGAACATCCGGGTTGCTTTGATCGGTGGTACCAAGTTTAAACGAATTGAATTTTGTAAGTCCAAACAACCAGTTGGTTTCGGTGTTGTACGAAACAATGGGCAACGGAAACCATTTTACAATCCATACCATTTTATCGTTAATCTTATCAAAAGTGGTTTTCTTTTCGGTAGTGCTGTCGGCCTGCTGCTGCGAAAATGCTGACGCAGATAAACCAATTAGCAATATAACTACCAGAAACTTAGCTGATTTAAGAAAGAAACGATTAGTCATTTTTAAAATTTTATTCTATTGTTCAAAGATAGTAAAGATATTTAATGGTCGATTATAAATCCTAACAAGCTTCTTGTAAGACCTGTATGTAACAATAGGAATTAGCCGTGTATTACATATAGTTTTGTGCTCCTTTACGCATCGGTCAATACTAAATATTTGTTATCTTGCGTTGTTAATATGAAACACCTCTATTTTACAAATCCGTTAATCTGTTTGTTATGAAATTAAACACAATCCTAAGGGGAATTGCGCTGTCGCTTATTGTCGTTTTGGCCTTCTCGTGTCAAAACAAAAAAATGCAACACCAAAAAACCAAGTTGGTGATTGCCAACAATCAAACTGATAGAATCAGTGCCGATGCGCCGGTTACAATCAGGTTTTTGGAAGCCCCCGAACTTTTTAAAAACTTAGCTGCTTCCGAAAAAAAAGAGGTGGTTGAGTTGCAACCGCATGTGGATGGTAAAGCTTTTTTAGTTGAAGCAAAGCAGATTGTGTTTCAGCCTGATACGCCCTTGAATTATGGTAAAGAGTATAAGGTAATCGTACATCTCAACAAGCTGTTTCGCCATCCTGATATTGACCGCTATTCATTCACCTTAAAGGTTGACCCCCTTCAGATTAATCTGTTTTTCGATAACCTTGTTATAAAAAGCAGCACCTCAAAATACTCCACTCTTACAGGACATTTGCTAACATCGGGAAAGCTCCCGGCAGACGACATAAAAAGTAATTTTACAGCAACGCTCGGCGATAAATTGCTGCCGGTTTTGGTTGAAAAAGACGCAGACAACTCCTCTTTTCGGTTTGTTATCGACAGCATTACCCGAACTGCCAGCGAGCAAACGCTTACGGTTATATTAAACAGAAAGCAGCTTGGTGGCGATGGCACCGGAAAATACGAATATACCATTCCTGCTGCCGGCCTGTTTTCGTTCACCAAATTTGATGTTAAAAAACAACCTGAACCCCATGTGTTACTTACCTTTTCCGATGTGTTGGCATCGGGACAAGACCTTAACGGTTTGGTTTATTTTGAGGATGGAACAGGCGTAAAGCTTTATGCAAAAGGCAATCAGCTGATGGTATATCCTCAAAATACTTTGGAAGGAACACACACCTTAATTATTGATAAAGGGGTAAAAAGTGCCGGCAACAACCTCTTAAACAAACAATATACTTTAAAGCCTGTTTTTCAGCAGGCAGCGCCGGAAGTTCGATTTATTGGTAACGGCAACATTTTGCCGGGAATCGATAAATGGCTTATCCCTTTTGAGGCCATCAATTTGAAGGCTGTTGATGTGGTTGTGTTTAAAGTTTACAGCAACAACATCAAACAATTTTTACAAGACAACGAGCTTGGCAGCCGGGGATGGTCGATGAACCGTGTGGGCGAATATGTACATCATCAAAAAATTACCCTTGAAAAGGAGGGCAGCAAATCCGGTAACAAATGGAAAAGTTATGCCATCGACCTGAGTAAAATGATAAAAACGGAGCCGGGTGCCATTTACCGAATAGGCTTCAGGTTTAAACCGGAGTATGCAATGCTTGAGTGTGCAAAAAACAAACTAAGAAAAACCCCTGATTTTGATTCTGCCGGATACTTTTATTACGACTATTACCGGCCTTACAACTTTTCATGGAGCAGAAAAAATGACCCTTGTGATGTGTCGTATTACAATTCCGATAATTTTCCGGAAAGGAACTTTTTGGCAAGCAACATCGGCCTGACGGTAAAAAGCAGCTTTCAGGACAGCTATGCGGTTTTTGCCCGTAATTTGCTTACTGCCGAACCATTGAGCGGAGTAAAGGTTCAGTTTTTTTCGTTTCAAAATCAATTGCTTGGCGAGGTAACTACCAACAATAAAGGGGAGGCTGAGGCAAGCCTGCAAAAAGAGCCGTTTGTAGTAGTGGCGCAATGGAAAAAACAGTTTGGATATTTAAAGCTCAGTGGCGGAAATACCTTGTCGTACAGTAAGTTTAAAGTAGATGGTGCGCGCAACGAAAAGGGTATAAAAGGAGTTATTTTTGGTGAACGCGGTGTGTGGCGCCCGGGTGATACGTTGCATTTAACGTTTGTTTTGCAGGACTTGGAACGGATGCTTCCTGCCGGTCATCCGGTTTCGATGGAGGTGCGGGATGTTCGCGACCGGAAAGTTTACAGCGAAGTAAGTACAAACGGTATCAATGGTTTTTATGTGTTTAACGTGCCAACTTCACCCGATGCGCCCACAGGTATCTGGCGGGCGAAAGTTCAAATAGGT
>JALVAQ010000202.1 GCA_027011095.1 Bacteroidales bacterium | reverse complement strand
GTATAAAAGATATGTTTAATTTGGAAAAAGCACCCGTTAATTTTGATAAGTTTGCAACCCGTTTTATAAAAATGTAAATATGAATAATGCAATTTCGATGAATCCCAACCCTGTGATTCAATATTTAAATAAGCCAGCCGAGAACCTCACCAAAGAGGATTTGATTCGTTTTATTGAAGATTACGATATTCAGATGATTAACTTCCGATACGCCGGATGGGATGGAAGGCTAAAGACCTTAAATTTTATTATAGGTAATCGCGATCACCTCGATTCCATTCTTACCGCCGGTGAACGCGTGGATGGTTCCAGCCTGTTTCCTTTTATTGAAGCCGGTTCAAGCGACCTGTATGTGATTCCTCGTTATAAAACGGCTTTTGTAAATCCCTTTTCGGAAATCCCAACCCTGGATATTCTTTGCAGCTATTACGACCGCGATGGCAAACCCTTTGAGGGTGCTCCGGAGTATATTTTGAAAAAAGCGCACAATGCTTTTAAGGAGGTTACCGGCTATGAATTTGAAGCCATGGGCGAGCTGGAGTATTACATTATCAGCGAAGATGACGGACTGTTTCATGCCGACGACCAACGCGCTTATCACGAATCGTCCCCCTTTTCAAAGTGGGTTGATTTCAGAACCGAAGCCATGAAACTTATTGCCGAAGCCGGCGGAACCATCAAATACGGCCACTCC
This sequence comes from Bacteroidales bacterium, assembly GCA_027011095.1. Classification (GTDB taxonomy): domain Bacteria; phylum Bacteroidota; class Bacteroidia; order Bacteroidales; family F082; genus B16-G9. Next base: position 2,050 of record JALVAQ010000202.1, on the reverse strand, counting down.
GAAGTGGGTAATTTTACCAAAGACGGGCTGGTGTACGAACAGAATGAAATAGAGTTTTTACCCACCAATGTGGAAGATGCCGCCGACCAGTTGCTCAAAGCAAAATGGATTGTGCGCACCCTGGCCATGCAATACGGTGTGGAAGTTACTTTTGCACCTAAAATTACCGTTGGTAAAGCCGGTAGCGGATTACACATTCACACCAGAATTATGAAAGACGGCATCAATCAGATGATTAAAAACGGCGAGTTGAGTGATGTTGCCAAAACCGCCATTGCGGGATATATGGAACTTGCCCCGTCGCTTACCGCTTTTGGTAACATGAACCCCACCTCTTATTTCAGGCTGGTACCACATCAGGAAGCACCCACCAATATTTGCTGGGGCGACCGCAACCGCTCGGTATTGGTAAGGGTTCCGCTGGGATGGACCAAGCCGGTAAATATGATTAGCGATGCCAATCCGCAGGAAAAAGGAGATGTGGTTGATTTTTCGGGAAAACAAACGGTGGAACTGCGCAGTCCCGACGGCTCGGCGGATATCTATTTGCTGCTGGCAGGAATGACCGTGGCTGCCCGTCACGGGTTTGAAATGAAAGACGCTTTGGAAGTTGCCAAAAAAACTTATGTTGACATCAATATTTTTGACGAAGAACATCAGGAAAAGCAAAACAGCCTGGCGCAACTCCCCAAATCGTGTGTTGAATCGGCAGCCAATTTATTGAAACAAAAGGACATCTATCTTGACAGAGGCGTGTTTACCGAAGCCATATTAAACCAGTTGGTAAAGCAGCTTAAAGCGTTTGAAGATACTACCCTGCGGCATGATATTGAAAACGATAGCAAAAAAATAATGGAGATGGTGAAAAAATACTTCCATTGCGGATAGTTTAAAAAAACTATTTTTGCGGTTTAAGCAACCCGCATGTCATATACCTTAAAAATTATCAACGTTTTTCTGATTTCGACGGTCAGGTATTTTTACACACCCATGTTCGGGCTGCTTATTAAACTCGATTTGGTTTCTACGGTGGTAACCATGCTCACCGGAGGAGTGCTGGCATTTTTGGCCTACTACCATATGGCAAAGCTGCTTTTTCTTTTTGGTAAAGTAATGAAACCGGTGGTAGCTAATGTACTCCCGGCATCCTGGAACAAAAAATATGTAAACTGGTTAATACGCAGGCGCGAAAAGCGCAAGCATAAAAAGAAGTTTACCCGCCGTAACAGATTTATCGTAAAATTTAAACGCCATTACGGTATGTATGGAATCATTTTTTTAACCCCCTGGTTACTTTCGCTTATTTTTGGCGCTTTCCTTTTAAGAAAATACTATTCGCACCGTAAAGAAGCACTTCCAATGGCCATTTTAATGATTGTTCTTCAGGGGTTGCTCCTTAACTTTTTGTTTTATTGGCTGCCAACGCATTTGTAAATGGGGTTAAGGCTGCTTTTTTGGTGTTGAATCAACTAATACTTATTTTTCAAACAAATTCACCAAAATGAATTTGTGTAAAAAAATATTTGCAATATCCTTGCAGGTAACAAAATTAATTTTCACTTAACCTTGCCCAATCCGGTATGGCAGCTGGTTTTGGTTTTCTTCCGTAAATAACATCATCCATTTTTAAAGCGGCGGTTCTAAAAAGTGCCGACCTTTTAATGCCTGTACGAACAAGATTGTGTAAGGCATTGTCAGGATGCGAAAAGGGACAAACGGCAACACAGCGGCCACAGTCGGTGCCAATGATGCTCCAGTAATTAAAACACTGCTCCTGATTAATTTGCCACCGTTTTACACCATCCACAATCTGTCTGTCTTTAAAGGATATGGCTTTGGAAGGACAAACATCGGCACATTTTTTACATTTTATAAGGCAAAGATAGGGCTAATTCCTATTTTGATGTGCTGACACCATTATAGAACCGATAGAGTGTTATCGGATTTTGTTGCCTGGGACTTTGTCAAAGTTGCTAATAATCTTAATAAAACCCTGTGTTAAATCCCCGAAGGGGATGCAATATGAATAACCATACGTGCTAGCGTATGG
>JALVAQ010000201.1 GCA_027011095.1 Bacteroidales bacterium | reverse complement strand
ATACAACGACCCTTCGGGAGAGGCTGTCGTTCCCGACGATTTTGAAGTTCCGTTTGGAAAAGCCCGAATCAGACGCCGCGGCAGTGATATGTCGATTATCACTTATGGCAACACCTTGCCCATGAGCATTGCTGCTGCCGACCTGATTGAAAAAGAAACCGGAAAATCAATTGAGGTGCTCGACCTGCGTTCGCTGTTGCCGTTGGACGAAGAAGCCATTCTGAAAACCGTTGCCAAAACCAATCGGGTTTTAGTGGTTCATGAAGACAAAGTCTTTAGCGGGTTTGGCGGCGAAGTGGCTGCCCTTATTACCGATAAGGCTTTTGAAAATCTTGATGCTCCGGTAAAACGTTTGGGTGCTACATTTACACCAATTGGGTTTAACAGGATTCTTGAAAAGGCCATTCTGCCCAACACTGAAAAGATTATTGATGCAGCTAAGGAGCTGTTGAAGTATTAGTTATTTTGTTGCTTTGCTTACAATTGCAAACTGTGAGCAAGCAATGGCTCTGAATTCAGATCACAGTTTGCAACTCTAAATACTCATCTCACAGTTTGTAACTGTGAGCAACCAAACTTCATTTAGTAATAAAAACAAAAAACCCACAACAGCAGTTGTGGGTTTTTGTTCTGTCTGCCGGTAGGCAGGTTGCGGAGAGTAAGGGATTCGAACCCTTGGTACCCGTGAAGGGTACAACGGTTTTCGAGACCGCCCCGTTCGACCACTCCGGCAACTCTCCGCGGCAAAAATAGTAAAAACAAGGGCTTCTCAAAATGGTTTGCCAAATTTTAATTTTGTTTTTTAAAACTACCCTGAATGTCATTACTTATCTATCTTTGTCAACCGAAATAAAGGGGGTGGCATAAATGAAATTAACGGCTAAAATATCCAAACGAAATTTTTATTCGCTGCTTTGGCATGCCGGATTTTTAGCTTTGTCGAGGCCGTTTATGGATGTGGATACCGTTATTCCGGCTATGATGGTAGATGCCGGCGGTAGTGCTATGCAAATCGGTATCCTTACTGCCATTATGATGGGTGGCTCCAGTTTTACTCAGTTAATCTTTGCTCCGTTTATCAGCAACTTTGCCTATAAAAAGAAGTTTCTCCTAATGGGAATTAACTTTCGGATATTGGCGCTCTTTGGTATGGGCGTTATGTTGTTTTATTCATCTGAGATAAGTGCTTCAATGGTGATAGGGCTTATCTTTTTGCTAATTACTATTTTTTCCATCAGTGGCGCCTTTGCCAACATCAGCTATACCGATATTTTCGGGAAGTCGGTTTTGCAGGAGTCGCGCAAGCCTTTCTTTTCCTTAAAGCAGGTTATAAACGGAACCCTGCTTTTTGTTTCGGCGTTGCTGGCTAAAAAGGCACTTGGTATAACCGGTTATCCTGATAACTACGGATATATGTTTTTATTTGCCTTTGGGGCGCTTTTTATGGCTTCGCTCGGATTTTGGAATTTAAAAGAGGTGGTGCCTTCAAAAATGAAGGTAAGCAGCCCGGGGCATTTTTTATCCCTTATTAAAAATGAGTTGAAAATAAACCCGAGACTCAAATATTTTTTGGGCTTTATTAACACAATGGGTATCAGTATTTCACTATTACCTTTTATTATTTTATTTGGAAAAGAGGTTTTTAATACTGATAGCTCGGCAACGGGGTGGTTTTTGCTTTTTAAAATAACAGGTAGCGTGGCAACAGGCTTTATTCTGTTTTTGTTAGCGGGGAAATATAAATATCGTTACTTACTTTATGGCGGGGCACTGTTTTCGGTATTAATGCCTTTGTTACTTTTTATTCCTGTGCACATGCCGGCCTTAATTTCTATTTTTATTGTTGGAGGGGTGGTTTTTACAGCTTACAGCATTTCGATGAACGGGGTGCTGCTTGAAATATCGGGAACCACCAACCGGGCACTTTATACCGGAATAGCAGGCGCAGGAAATATTTTGCCGGCTGTTTTTCCGCTTTTGGGTGGATGGATTGTAAAAAATTACGGGTTTGTTCCGTTTTTTATTTTGTACAGCCTTACCGTTTTGCTGTCACTCTATTTTATTTACAAACTCAACTGTAAAAAGTAAGTTACTAATTACCTCGCAGTTTGTGCTGTTGAGGTGATATTTTTCCATGATACGTTTTACAAACCGGTTTCTTACGGTAAGCAACAGGGTTCCGCTCTTAAGTTGCAAAAGCATTTTAATGATTGAATCCCAAATATATCCGTCTATCTCAAACTTGCCGGCTTCATCCAAAACAAAAATCGGATTTTCGGTGGCAATACCCTCTGTTAGCCATTTTTCCCCGGCTTTTACAGCCTTTTCGTTAAACCAGAAATCAACCAGATTTAAATTTCCCGTTTGCGCATTGTTACGTTCGCATAACAACAGCGATTCGCTTGAGTTCGCTTTATATATACGGTATCCCTCGTTACCCGATGGTGTTTGTATATTGGCAGCATAAAAACCAAATACCGGCCGTTGACGATTATGCAATTCGTCAATGCACTTTTTTAAAAAGGTGGTTTTTCCCTCACCACGCTCACCGGAAATAATAATCGTTTTCATCTTACCCTTTCTTATCCTGCAAAAATATTCATAATCATTTTACAGCAAAAAAGAAGTTGAGCTTTAAACACCAGCCAATTCAACAATATGGCTAATTCCTATTTTGATGTGATAGCGATTTTGTTAAGCTAAAAAAACTTTACCTGTTTTTTTCAACAACTCTTTACCAAAGTCCCGAAGGGATGC
>JALVAQ010000200.1 GCA_027011095.1 Bacteroidales bacterium | reverse complement strand
CGTCAAAAACATCTTCAGTTATGATTTACCCCGAAATCACTTACCCCAAAGAAAAAGCGTTGGAACTTAGCAAGTTTCGCGAAATGGATTACCATGCCGTTAACAACTATAACCTGCCCGTGGAGCTGATGATGGAAAATCCTCTATCATTTACCAAAAAACACCGACCTCTATGTGGCTGACCTCGGCATCCCAAAAGAGGTATATACAAAGTTTGGTGTCAGCGTGTTACCTTTTAATACCAGCGGGATTGTAAAGTTAATCACCTAAAAAACAAAATTATGTCAACAGCAAAAAAAACAGTCTGGTACAAAGTACTGGAAAACAAAAACGAAATTTCCGAAGGCCGCATCACTACGGTTACCGCCGGAACCAAACAGGTGGCACTCTCTCATTTTGAAGGCAAAATTTGTGCGTTGGACAACAGCTGTCCCCACCAGGGCGGCCCTTTGGGTGAAGGCAGCATCGAAAACGGCATCTTACGTTGTCCGTGGCACGGATGGGATTACCACCCATGTACCGGCAAAGCGCCCGGTTTTGATGACGGTGTAGAGCCTTACGAAATAAAAGAAGAGGCGGATGGCACCGTATATGTCGGCATTCTTGAAGAGCAACAGCACCAACCTACCATTTCGGATGTGATGCTCGAGACCATGGTAAACTGGGGCGTAAACACCGTTTTTGGCATGGTAGGCCACAGCAACCTCGGTCTCGCTGATGCCATGCACCGGTTGGAAGAACAGGGAAAGTTGCAATATTTCGGCATCCGCCACGAAGGAGCCGCTGCCTTTGCCGCCAGCGGTTATGCCAAGCTCACCGGAAAACCTGCCGCCTGTTTTGGCATTGCCGGGCCGGGTTCAACCAATATGTTTACCGGTATGTGGGATGCCAAAGTTGACAGGGTTCCGCTGCTGGCACTTTCGGGACAGGTAAATACGCAGGTGGTTGGAACAGGAGCCTTTCAGGAAGTAGATTTGGTAAAAGCCTTTCAAACCGTGGCCGGATACAATCATGCTGTCCATCAGCACAGCAAACATACTGAGCTGATGACCGGAGCCATAAAACATGCACTGGTGCAACGCGATGTGTCGCACCTCTCCTTCCCCGATGAAGTGCAGGCTCTTCCCAAACCAGACGACGAACAAGCTGACAACCCAACCGGACGAATAACCCCTTTCACCATTTCTCCACCCAAAGAGATGCTTGACAGCGCGATTAGTCTGCTAAAAAAATCAAAACGGCCGGTTATCATTGTAGGGCACGGCGCACGCCACTCAATGGATGAGATTATTAAAATGGCTGAAATGATGAACAGCCCCGTAATAACCACTTTTAAAGGAAAAGGGCTTATTCCCGACAGTCATCCTTTGGCTTGTGGTGTGTTGGGGCGTAGCGGAACACCCATCGCTTCATGGTTTATGAACGAAAGCGACCTGCTGGTTGTATTCGGGGCATCTTTTTCAAACCACACCGGCATCACCCCTAAAAAACCCATCATTCAGGTTGACTTCGACCCCATGGCGCTGAGTAAATTTCATAAAGTTGACGTTGCCCTTTGGGGTGAAATCGGCGTAACCTGCCGGCTTATGCAACAAGCGCTTGCTAAAAGTACCAACACCATCGACCAAAGGCCTGAAGTTGCTAACCGGTGGAAAATATGGAAAACGGAAAAACAAAACCGCCTGTTTGACGACCGCGGCAACGGCATAAGCTCCATTGCCGTATTTGATGCCATGAACCGTATTACCCCTGAAAACGCAGTTATTGCTGTGGATGTTGGAAACAACACCTACTCATTTGGCCGCTATTTCGAGTGCAAAAATCAATCTGTTCTCATGTCGGGATACCTTGGCTCCATTGGCTACGCTTTGCCGGCAGCAATGGGTGCCTGGGCTGCCGTAAAAAACACACGGCCTGTCTGGTCGCTTTCAGGCGATGGCGGACTGGGACAGTACCTTGCCGAGATTACCACGCTGGTAAAATACAACATGCCCGTAAAACACATCCTGATAAACAATTCGGAGTTGGGAAAAATATCAAAGGAGCAACGCACCGCCGAATACCGGGTGTGGCAAACAGACATGCATAACCCCGATTTTGCCGCTTTTGCCAATAATTGCGGTGCACTGGGCATCAGAGTGGAAAAAAGAGAGCAGCTGATTCCTGCCATGCAAAAAATTAGCAAACACAACGGCCCTGCCCTGCTGGAAGTTATATGTGATGTAAACTTAATTTAACAACCTGCAAGGTGAAAACATTCATCAGCATTATTACTATATTTTTGTTTGCCCTCTCAACGGCATTTACGCAATCGGGTTTACCCGTAAAAAAGGAAGTTGAAATAAACCGGCTGCTGGATTCGCTATGGCAAAACCCAACCAGTTTTTTTAATAAAACCGACCACAACTGGCGGATGCTTTGCAGCGATTTGCAACATATTGACCTGGCAAAACTTAACCAAATAAAAGATTCGGTATTTCTAAGCAAAAAAAGTAAAATAAAAAATAAATCAACGGCAAATACAGGGTTTATTGGCTTTTTAAACAAGCGGTCGCAAAACAACAAAAGCAATATCTTTTCGGAGAAGATGAACAACGGATTTATCAGTAAAAAAACACAGTCAAAAAATAAAATTGTGCTGGTGGAAGGTGATTCGTGGTTTGAATACCCGCTTTTTTTGCGCGACATAACCGACAACCTCGTGGATGAAAAAAACCTTGCCGTTTACAGCCTCGCATCCGGGGGCGACTGGGTGGCCAACAT
>JALVAQ010000199.1 GCA_027011095.1 Bacteroidales bacterium | reverse complement strand
TCTTAAACTTATCTAAATCCCAGGTTAGATTCCATATTTGTAAATATTCTGCTATAGGCTTAAGCCCAACACTCTCTCTTCGTTTATCAACATTATCCGGATCAATCATAGGTGATAGAATGTATTTTTTTTACTTTTATTACATTTATTGAATCTTTAAGGTGAATAATTTTCCAAATATCCTGAACCTCTTTTGAATCCCAACCATATTTCTTTTCAAGTATTTGTGATTCTTTACGGTATTTTTGGTCTTCACGGTAAATAGTATCTAAAATTGCAATTAATTTTTTATTTCGGTTAATTTCCGGTGTTTTATTATTTTGCCCAAAAGCAATATTGAAGGTCAAAACTCCAATTAGAGTAAATAGGATTCTTTGTTTCATAACTCAACTTTTAATTTTATCCATTCAATTATTCACCCATTTAAGCATTCACGCATTCAATTATTCATGCATTTAAGCATTCAGTCATTCAATCATTTAAGCATTCAGTCATTCAATCATTCAATCATTTAAGCATTCAGTCATTCAATCATTCAATCATTTAAGCATTCAGTCATTCAATCATTCAATCATTTAAGCATTCAATCATTCACCCATTCAAACATTTACACATTCAAAAACCCCAGCGGAGGCACCCCCGAATTAACATCGTAAAAATTGGCGATATTCGGAAAAACGGTTTCCAGCTCGGAGGGAGTTATACCAAACCATAGTGCCAGCTCGGCAAAATAGAGGTCGCTGGCAGTGGTTGGAAGCATAACGCCATCGCCCAGTTCAATATTGTTACCAAGTTCCAGCGATGGGTATTCGCCATAAAACTTCCTGCCATTAACAGAACCACCCATTACCATGGCATTTTCACCCCAGGCGTGGTCGGTGCCATTTCCGTTGGAAGTGAGTGTTCGCGAAAAATCAGACATGCTAAAGGTGGTTACCTGATCAAAAACCCCCAGCTCGTTAAGTGCTTCGGCAAACGATTTAAGGCCGTTATTGGCAAAGCTGAGCATCTCCTGTTGGTTGTTTAGCAGCTCGTCATGATGATCCCAGCCGCCATAGTCGATAAAAAATATTTGACGCTCGGCACCCAGCGTTTCCCTTGCAGCAATAACTTTAGCTATCATGTGCAGGCTTTGCGATACATCATCAACTTCAAAAACGGTATTAAACTCCGGAACGTTGGCAATGGCCTCGCTAAACTGTTCGCTTCCATCATGTGCACCTTTCAAAACATCCATATAGCTTTTTTCGTATAGGTCGGTATATTGTCGGTTCATCATTTGGTTGAGGGCTTGTGTACGCCCTATATTTACACCCCAGTCGAAACCATATCCGTAAATATTTTCGGCTCCACCATAGGGGTCAATTGAAAACTCAACATTGTTGTTTCCATACTGAAAAACATTGGTTCCTGACAGGGAAATATTCATGCTTATATTGGGATTTCCGTTCATGTCGTTCATTAAATCGGCAATTCTTCCCGCCCAGCCAATGGCTGACCGCTGACCGGGATTGGCTGTTTGCCACTGTTGTGTTTGGTCGGCATGCGAAAACAGTCCCAATGGCAATGGAACCGAATTGTTGTAAAATTCCTGTTTTGTGGTGGGCTGAATTAGTGTTCCCACATTATTAACAAACGCCATGTTATTGGCATCAAAAATATTGGCTACATCAGGCATCGAAGGGTGAAGCCCGAAGGTTTTGCCATTGCCATTCAGCACATTTATCGGAACAATGTCGTTTTTGGGAATGGCAAGGTTTGAACGGGTAACGGCATATTCGTTGTATTCGGCATCACCACGTGGAATAAGCATATTAAACGAATCGTTTCCACCTCCAAGATAGAGGCATACAAGGGCCTTATAAGTGCCATCGCGGCCGGAGTTATTCAAAGTTGCTGCTTTTAAAGCATTCATTTTAAAAAACGATGAAAACGGTGTTGCCATTCCCATCGACACCAAACCGGCGGTTCGTAAAAAATTCCTTCTATTGTATCTGTTTTTCATATTTCCGGTTATTTTAGTATTACGTAATCAGGGCTAATCATAATGAGATATGCGGCCAAATGGATGCGGTTCATTCTTTGATTCATGCCCCCTTCATAAGGCTGGATTGCCTGCTTGATAATGGCTCTGGTTTCTTCGCTTAAGGTGCCGTGGGTTAGTAATAAATCAAGTTTGTTAATCAGTACTTCCGGATCCTGAGCATCTTCAGTAAGTGCACTAAAGTCGGTATAAACATTTAAATCCTGATTTTCCCATCCCCATGAGTTGATTTCGTCAATAGCCCAAACATCAGCCATATTAACATACCCAATACTTGTTTGAGAGTTGTGAATTTGAAACTCGGGAGCAAACAGTCCTGCATCGGCAATGGGGCCGTTGGGTTGAAAATCGGGCAGGAAGAAATTAAAAACGGATGGTGATGTGAGAGGGTATTGCTTTAGGTTTTCGTAAGCATAATAGCCATGATTCCAGTACTTTCCGGATGGTGAGTTTACTCCAATGCCATTGGTAAAATGCATATACCTTACAAAAGGTTCTATTAGTTTCCCCTGCGCAGGATCGTTCATCCACGAGCATTCTCTTGCTTCCGGATTGAGCAAAATGGCTTTTATAACAGCTTTCATATTGCCTCTAACCCCCGAGCCATTATCGTTAAAAGCAGCGGTTACCGCAGCAATATACTCAGGAGAAGGATTCGACTTAACCAGCAATTGGATTAGCTTTCTGCCGATAAACGGCCCGACATTGTCATGGTTAAACAGGAGGTTGATGGTTTGTTCGATATCCGTCATTCCATTTTGTCCTGCCGGTATCACAAAGCCGTTAATCAGTTGCTTTTCGCTTGTTTCGTGATAATCCTGGTACATCACCATGGGAACGGTCATGTCGGCCAACCAAATACCGTAACCAAAATCGGGCTCATCAACATAATCATTGGGAACAACAGCTCCAATACCCAAACCTGTAAATACTTTGGCAAATTCTTTAATGTCGCTGTTTTGATAGGTGGGGATAAAGTTTCCGTTTTCATCAGTTTTTCGTGAACCGTCGGGGTTGAGTTCGTATAAACCAATGCTGAAAAGCTGCATTACTTCGCGGGCGTAGTTTTCATCGGGATGGGTGTTTAGTTCAGGGTCTGCTTTCGGGTTGTCAAGGTGACTTAGATAGTAGCCCATAGCGGGATGCAAGGTAACTTCCATTAAAATATCTTTGTAATTTCCAAAAGCGTTTCTGTTAAAAATATCGTAAAAATCGGCAAGGCCGTCGCCAAAATCGTACAGCTCGGAGTTGGCGGATATAACCAGAATTTCGCTTAGGGCAAAGGCAATCCGATGGCGCAGGATATCGTTTGTTGTGAGGTTGCTTTGCCACCATGCGAAGCTAAATATGTCAAACCAGGGGCGATAGGGGAGGTCGTCAGGATCGCCGCCATTGTCGATATAATACTGTATATAATCGTTATAGGTGGGCTGTATTAATGGCATGAGCAGCGAAGGCTCCATTTCCATTTGTTCATCAAGCCAGGGTTCAAATCCTTCATCGGCAACTTGTTGAATGGTTTGCAGACTGCCGCCAAACGCAGCTTGTGCTAAAAATCTTGAAGCATCATCCGTTTTTCCCTCTAATCCTGATTTATCAATGGTTTTAACTCCCGAAGCCGATTGGCTCCAACTGGGATGGTGATAGTTACTGCTTGTTGTTACCACAATGCCGTTACTTCGGCTCAGACTGTCAGTTGAGTATTCCGATTGAGCAAAAGTTATTGAATACTGAAAAACAATCAGCGTAATAATGAATAAATAGCGCATAAGCTGTAGAATATTTGGGGGTAAGATGTCAAATATACAATAATTTTTTATTGCGAAAGGTTTAACACCTGAATTAATAAGGGACAGGTTGCTTTTGGTTAAAGAGATCTGTCATGTCGTGACAAGCAGGTGTGTAAGCGACATGAAAGCTTTGGCGGCGTAAATTAATATTTTCACCATTTACCGACCTAACACCACTGTTTACCGAAAAAATGTTTGTCGCGGTATATGACTATCCTATTTTTGCTCCATCAAATCAATAAAACAACAAGCATATGAACAATTCAACAAGACTTTACAGATCAAGGACTCACCGTGTATTTGGCGGGGTGGCTGGCGGACTTGCCGATTATTTTAACATTGATGTAATTTTAGCCCGCTTACTTTTTGTAGTAATCTTTTTTGCCGGCGGCGGTGGTGTTATTATTTATGTGGTTCTTTGGATTATTACGCCCGAAGAACCTTTTATTACACCACCTCCCGGAAACAAAACCGGCCAGGGCTCGTCATCATTCCATACCGATGATGCTGATATTTCGGATGCTACTATTATAAACGATGGCGAAAAACGCACCAATAACCGAACCTTTATTGGGGGGATGGCGCTTATTCTGATAGGTTTTTTATTTTTACTTAACGCCATGATACCGCATCTGGTAATTATTCAGTTTTGGCCTGTTGTTATTATCATAGTAGGTATCATGCTGGTGGTTAACGAAACGAAACCATTTCAACAAAATAGCAGTAATACAGAATCAACTAAAACCGAAAAAAATGAAATTTAGAAATCTTTTTTGGGGGATCATCCTCATATTTGTGGGTACCCTCGCAATCCTTAACAACCTAGACGTAATTGACTTTGCGTGGAGAAAACTGTGGAACCTGTGGCCTGTATTCCTTATGCTTTGGGGTATTTCAATACTGCCCATAAAAGATGGAATCCGGTTGGGACTGGTTGTTGTTACCCTGGGACTTACCATGTATTATATTACTTCGCAGGCGGTTTATACCGAATCGGATTATGTTACAGGCCGGGGCTGGCAAAACCAAAATTGGGATGATGATGAAGACGAGTATGACTCAACGTATCAGTACGATTCTGCTAACAGCGCAAATTTCTTAATTCCCTATACCGAAGGGTTGGAAACGGCCACCTTAAAGTTTGATGCCGTAGCCGGAAGCTTTGTGCTGAATAAAAGCACCAAAAATCTGTGTACTTTTAACATGACTGATAGCCGGATGGCAAGGTATTACAAATATTCAGTTAAAACCAGTGGGGATGATGCCCTGATAAATATTAATACCAAGCATCATGTTAATTTTAAATTAAATCATACAAAAGGAAAAGGATTTTTACGTTTGAATGAATCGCCCGTTTGGGTGATGGATATCAATGCCGGTGCTGCCGAAATTGACTTTAATATGGAACAGTTTAAGGTTAAAAAACTTAGTATTGATGCCGGTGCCGCCGATATAACCGTAACTGTTGGCGATAAATATCCTGATGTGAAAATAAATGTTGATGCCGGTGCTTCCGATATAACCGTAAGAATACCGAAAAGCTCGGGTTGTAAGATTAAAATGGATACCTTTTTGGCCGATAAAACCCTTGACGGTTTTGAAAAGAAAAACGGTAGATACGTAACTTCAAATTATGGTGAGGCCGATAACACAGTTTACATTGATATTGACAGCGCCGTTTCAAGTTTGAAAATCGAGAGGTATTAACCTTAGGTTTATATCGAAGTTGTTTAAACTTCAGGGTGTATATTTTTGATAAGATACTCTAAACTATAAAGTAAATCTAATTCGTTAAATCCGTGTAATCCGATGATTTTTTATCAACTGATTACACGGATTACATAAATTGTGTACTTTAAACAGCTTTATCTGTAAAATGCAGCTCATGGTTATTTTATGAGCTGTTTTTTTGTTTGCAATTTGCAGTACGTTTTAAACTATATCAATCATTTTTTCAAACTCCTCTTCCGAAATAATGGGGACGCCAAGCTTTTCGGCTTTTTCCTTTTTCGCAGGCCCCATGTTGGCTCCGGCAAGCACATAATCGGTTTTGGATGAAATGGAACCGACATTTTTTCCTCCGTATTGCTCAATTAACGTTTTGATTTCGTTGCGGGAGTGACGCTCAAAAACACCGCTTACCACAAACGACTTTCCTTGCAAAACATCGGAAACCGGTGCGGCAGTTTCTGTTATTTCCATTTGAACCCCTTTGGCTTTTAATCGTTCTATAATTTCGATGTGTTCGGGTTTTTTAAACCATTCAATCACCGATTCGGCAATTTTTTCACCGATTTCATCCACCGAAATCAATTCATCGTACGAGGCTTGTTGCAATTGATCAATAGAAGTAAAGCGGGCGGTTAGTTTTTTGGCTACAGTTTCGCCAACATACCTGATGCCGAGCGCGTAAAGAACTCGCGGAAAGGGGACTGCAAGCGAATTTTCGATGCCCTTTAATATGTTTTGAACGGTTTTTTCTTTAAAGCTTATTTTTTTCTCTTTTTTATTTTCTTCGGCGGGAATAACCTTTTCAAGCCCAAGAAGCTGGTCATAGGTTAAATAGTACAGGTCGGCAACATTCTTTACCAGGCCGTTATCAAACAACATTTCAATTTTACCTTCACCAAGGCTGTCGATGTTCATTGCTTTACGCGAAATAAAGTGCTCCAGTTTACCTTTAATTTGTGGAGGGCAGTTGTCTTCGTTGGGACAATAAAAAGCTGCTTCACCCTCCTTCCTAACAAGGGGAGTACCGCATTGCGGACAATTTTCGATAAACTTTACAGGCAATGCATTTGCAGGCCTCTTTTCAAAGTTTACAGCCACAATTTTCGGTATAATTTCGCCTCCTTTTTCCACAAAAACCGTGTCGCCCACACGTACATCCAGTTGAGCAATTATATCGGCATTGTGCAGGCTGGCCCGTTTTACCACTGTACCTGCCAGCTGTACCGGACGCAGGTTAGCCACCGGCGTAACGGCACCTGTGCGCCCCACCTGATAGGCGATGGAAAGCAGTACGGTTTCAACCCGTTCGGCCTTAAATTTATAGGCAATGGCCCAGCGCGGGCTTTTGGCAGTATATCCCAGCTCCTTTTGCAGTAAAAGGTTGTTGACTTTTATAACAATGCCATCAATGTCGTAGGGGAGATGCTCGCGGCCAACATTCCAATCGTTGATAAACTCAAAAATATCTTCTTCCTTGCGGCAAAGAGCAATGTTGTTGGAAGTTTTGATGCCGAGGTTGCCAACATATTTAATGGCATCGTAGTGTGTTGTAATTCCGGGTAAATCCTGTGGTACATAGTAAATTATGCAGTCCAACGGTCTTTTGGCCACCTCTTTGGGGTCTTGCATTTTAATGGAGCCGGCAGTGGCATTTCGCGGGTTGGCAAAGGGGGCTTCTCCAATCTCTTCGCGCTCGCTGTTAAGCCTGTTAAAGCCTATGTGAGGCATAAAAATTTCACCCCTCACTTCCAGCTCTTCGGGGTAGTCGCCGCGGAGTCTTAACGGAATGGATTTAATGGTTTTAATGTTGTTGGTTACATCATCGCCCCGAACCCCGTCGCCGCGCGTTACTGCCTGTACCAGCAGGCCGTTTTCGTAAGTAAGGCTAATGGCAACCCCATCGTATTTCAACTCGCAAACAAATTCAACATCAGTGCCGACCGCTTTGGTAACCCTATGGATAAAATCCCTGATTTCCTCTTCGGAGTAGCTGTTTGACAGCGACATCATAGGATAGCGATGTTTAACAGTTTTAAACGATTTGGTAATGTCGCCGCCCACACGAAGGGTAGGGGAGTCGGGTAGCCTGAATTGTGGATATTGCTTTTCCAGCAACTCAAGCTCTTTTAGCAATTGGTCAAAGTCGTAGTCGCTAATAGTGGGATTTGCCAGCACATAATAGTTGTAATTATGTTGCTGTAATTCACGGGTTAATTGTTCAATGCGCTTTTTTGCTTCCTGTTCACTCATAATTTACCAATCGACTTTTTCACGGTTCAGGGGCATGGTCATACATCGGGCACCACCACCACCGCGCGACAACTCGTTGCCTTTGATGGTGATGACCGCCTTTTTGTAATCCAACGGGTTTTTATCCTTGTCAACAACCTGCTGTGCCGAAATAATTTCAAACCCTGCTTTGCTCATGGCCTCAATGGTTCTTATGTTACGTTCGTATCCCATCACAATCCCCGGTTGAATGGCAAAAAAGTTGGCGCCGCTTTGCCACTGCTCCCGCTCCATAAAGGTGATGTCTTTCGAACCGCCACAAAACACAGGTTCAAGGTCGATTTTCAGCTTTCTCAATGCCGATAAAATGTTGTCCTCTTCTTTAATGGAAACTTTATCGCCATCAATGGTGATGTGGATGGTTAAAAACCGGTTTGAACCCAGAATAAGCGGTTTGTAAACCATGGCTTTGTCCACATCAAGAAAGGTAAAGGTCATGTCGAGATGGATAAACGATTCCGGCTTATAGGGAAGTTCCTGAACAATGATGTGCTGAACACCGGGTTTTGATTTAAAATGTTCAAGCAGCGTGTCGATACCCTGCGACGATGATCGGGCGCCATTGCCAACTACCAATACGTCTTCGCGGGCTACCAATACATCACCTCCCTCAATACTTGCTTCAGGCTTTTCGGTAAATTCGTTTACAAGGTTTAGTGAGCCGCCCTTTATGGAGGGGTGGTAATTGAAAATGGTTTCCATGATAAAGGTCTCGTGTTGCCGTACCTTGCTGGCCATCTTGCTTATCATGGCTTTGTTGCCAACCGAAAAACTTGCATCGCGGGTAAAAAACAGGTTGGGTACCGGCCTAACACTGTACTTTTCACTGTCAAAATAGGCTGTAAGGGTATCTTTATTCATCTCAACTCCTTCAATCAACTGCCGTGCAAGTTCTACAGGTTCAAGCTGTTGCATGTAAACACACACCTCTTTGCTAATATTGTAAAAACGGCATAATTTGCCAAGTAGTTCGCCTTTTGCAGCATCAATTTTAACAATGTCGGCAAGTAAATCCTTCACTTCGTAAACCGTGGTTAGTTGTTTAAGTACATTTAAAAAACCGTTGTACTCGGGAAGTGCTACCGAAAGGTTAAGAATGTCGCTGTATAGCGAGCGTTCGGCGTTTTCAGGGGTCATGTTTTCCACTTCGGCTCCCGGTAAATGGATGATAACACTGTTTAATTTTCCAATTTCGGAATTTATATTTATTTGAGTGGTTTCCATGGTTAAAATGTTTTTGTAAAGTTAAACGATTTCCTGGGTTGGCTCGAAAAATTCGTAAGAATTCCCCATCGTTTCAATAAATTTAATCAGGTCGGTAAAAGCAATTACAACACTGGCCGTATTGTCGTTGGGGTGATAGCTGACTTTATCAGATTGTTTCAATTGCTGGTCGATAAATACATGAACGTGATGTTCGGTATCGTTGATTAACCCGAAAGGCGAAACCGAACCTGCTTTTACACCGAGATATTTGTCAAGGCGTTTTTCCGATCCAAACGAAAGTTTGCCCTGTTTAAGCTGTTTTTCGAGCGGTTTAAGATTAAAAGGAGTCGTGTCTTTTATAATACAAAGGTAGTGCTTGTTTCCTTTGTGGTTTCTAAAAAACAGGTTTTTACAATGAGTGGCATCTATATTCTTCCAATACTCCTGTGCAATGGCGATGGTGTCCAAAGGAGGATGCTCATAAATTTCGTATGAAATGTCCAGCTCCTTTAGTTTGTCCAATACTTTTTTTCTGTTTTCTTCGCGGTTCATCCTTTTAAAAGGTTAAAAGTTAAAGGTTAATGGTTAAAGGTTAATGGTTTAATTGCGCCCACTTTTATCT
>JALVAQ010000198.1 GCA_027011095.1 Bacteroidales bacterium | reverse complement strand
AAAATTGCCGATGTTGGAGCCGAGAAAAAGAATCACCTTTTTGGTATATCCGTTCACGCCGATATTGCTAATTAAATCAAAGTAGTCGCCCACCAGCCCTTCGGTTTTAACATCGGGCAGCTCCTTTTCCAGGTCGTTAATAAGGGTTTTTACAGCTTCCTCCGAAATGTCGATGGGAGCATATTTAAAGTCGATGGCTTTGCTGAGGAAATGTTTAAGCAGTATTTTTGTTTTTAGCCCGTCGCCGGCTCCCAGCTCCAATAGTTCAAACCGTGTGGCGTTTTCCGTGAAGGCCTTTAGTATTGCATCTTTGTGTATTTCAAATACCTCAAGTTCACAGTTGGTAAGGTAATATTCGGGCATGCGCATGATATTGCGGAAAATTTCACTACCTCTGTCGTTGTAAAAATACTTTGATGACAGATATTTTTTTTCAGCGGTCAACCCGTTGAGCACATCCTTTGCGAATCCCTTTTGTAACGATGTTTTTTCCATTGTAAGGGCTTTTATTCAGGGATGCCTGTTTCAAAAGGGTTTTCGGGGTCGTTGCTCCACTCAAACCAGCCGCCATCGAAGACAGATACCCGCGGCCATCCCAGCAGCCAGGCGTTAAACCATGCTTCGCTGCCACGCCAGCCCGTGCCGCAATAAAAGGCGAGGTGTTTGTTGGGCGTAAGGTTAATACTTCGCCAGTTGGCTTCAATTTCGTGATATTCGCGTGTGGTATGATCGCTGTTTCTGTAGTTTTCCATGTGATAGGCGTCGGTTCCGCAGTTGCCGAAAACAGCACCCGGAATCCGGCCTTTTTTTTCTATGTAATTGTATCCGCTTACTTCGCCAATGTACTCCGGCCAGCTGCGTACACACACCAACTCGGCATCGGTGGAGGCAATCATTTTTTTGGCTTCTGGCACATCCACAATTATTTCGGGGTGAGCAGGAATTTTAGCGCCAAAATCCTCCACAGGTACTTTCGTAACATCATCAGTAGCAATTTCGTAACCGGCATCAGTCCACGACTGGAATCCGCCGTTTAAAACACGTACGTCTTCTACACCGGCATACATCATAATCATGGCGTTGCGGATGGCTCCGATATGGCCGGCTGCACTTCCCGGAAAATCATCGGCATTGTCGGGGTTCATGTATTTGCCATAAACAACAACGGTGGTACCGGCTGTTATGCCATGCTGTTCCAATGCTGCTTTAAGTTCTTTTGGCGAACGCCGGTTCCATGTTTCGGGTGCTTCCAAAGCGAGCGTGTCCATGTCGATGGCGCCGGGAATGTGGCCGGTAAGATAGGCATTGCGATTTCGATAGTGGGCGTGGCAGATAACAATTTTTCTTCCGTCGTGTTTGTGTGGGGTTTTTCCTTCAACAGCAGCTTTAACCCATTGAGGCGAAACAAGGTTTTTGTAGCGTGGCAGCTTGTCCATGGGCAAATTGGGGTTGGCCGACCATTCATCAATAAAGTGATTATAAACACCGGTTTTGGGGTATCCTAACCGGTTAAAGGTGCCAGCCATTTTCAGGCTTTCTTCATCATCATAACTGTAAACAACTATTTGTTTATCGGGAGTAATTCCTTTTGAATGGATAATTTCAATTAAATCCATGTATTTTGTCCACTTAAAGGGGATGCTCCTGGCACCCTGAATGTGGCCTCCACGGCGTTCATTCTGAAGCTTCCAACCGTTGTAGGCATCAATCTGACGGGCATCAATAAGGACAGTGCCCTCATCTTTAATTAGTTTAAGCACCTCCCCGGTGGTAAAAATGTTTTGGTTTTTATCGTTCATAATTTTAAATGTTTTTCAATATCTGTATTTTTCATAAAAATAGATTTATTTATCTAAGGAATCTCTGTCAATGAGTATTTATATAAAACTGATTTGTTTTAAACTTTTCTGAATTTTGGCTTGATAAGAACCCTGAGTGACTGGTCGTAAGTAAAATAGCTCCACGACCAGCTTAAAAAGATAAAAAGTTTGTTTTTTACGCCCATGATAATAAAGAGGTGCACCAGCGACCACAGTACCCAGGCAACAAAGCCGTGAATGCTGCCAAAGGGCATGTCGGCCACTGCAAGGTTACGGCCTATGGTTGCCATGGTACCTTTATTTTTGTATTCAAATAAAACTGGCGGTTTATTGTTGATTAACCGGTGCAGATTTTTTGCCAACAGGCCGGCTTGTTGAATGGCTGCCTGTGCTATCTGCGGGTGTCCGTTGGGATAGTTGGGAGTTTTCATCAGGCAAACATCGCCGAGGGCAAAAATATTATTGTAACCTGAAACGCAATTGGTTCTGTCAACCAAAATGCGTCTGCCGTGGGTAAAAGCCTCCTCTTTCAGTCCTGTAACGGTATTGGCAATAACGCCGGCAGCCCACACCACGGTTTTTACGGGAATATCTTTTTCGCCAGAAGTTTGCAGCAGGGAACCATTGTAATCCAATACTTTGGTGTTTAAAAAAATTTCAACACCAAGGCTTTCGAGGTACACCTTCGATTTTTTAGAGGAGTGTTCCGACATGGAAGCCAACAGCTTTGGAGATGCTTCAAAAAGCATGATTCTCATTTTTGACAAGTCCAGTTCGGGATAGTCTTTGGGAAAAACAAATCTTTTCATTTCGGCCAAAGCACCGGCCAATTCCACACCGGTAGGGCCACCGCCAACAAGGGCGATGTTCATATATTTCTCAATTTCTTTTTCATCGGTTTCCAACAGTGCTTTTTCAAAGTTTTCGAGAATGGTGTTTCTGATTAAAATAGCATCG
>JALVAQ010000197.1 GCA_027011095.1 Bacteroidales bacterium | reverse complement strand
TATATACACAGTAGCAGATGCATCATTTACATCATAAGAATAATTAACATATGATAGATTAGCAGAAGCTCCTAAAGTATGGGTATCAAGATCCGTAAATGTAGTTCCATCTGTTGATTTTTGCAATTTAAAAACATTACTGCTGTTACCGCTTTTATAAGCATATTTAAACGAAACAGTCCCACAAGTATTTAATGAAGGTGTTGTGATTTGGGCACCAGGCTTATCATCGTTTATTGTGAAAGCATATGAGCCCATAGTACTGTTTGCATAAGCAAAATTCCCGGCATCTTGGCAAGTCCATGTTCCACTTATGGCAAATGAAAATGATGTTCCATATGAGCCAGAATGGTTATCATTAAAAGTTTCAGTCCAACTGTCTCTACTCTGCCCCCAAGCCATACTTCCCGTAAGGGCAAAGGCAAATAAAATAAGTAATAATTTTTTCATTTTAGTAAAATTTAATTAATAATTTGATTTTTGTTTGTTTATCTATTGTTTTTTGTTTTCGTTTTTTGCAAGATGATATACTTTTTTGCCACCGTAGGCTGCACCGAGGCCAAGCAAAATAAACAGTCCGCCACCAAGGGGTGCGCCGCCACCAAGAGGTGGGTCGCCACCCAACTGCGGGTCGCCACCCGGTTCGCCGGGGTGTGTTGTTTGTGCCGCAACAGGCAGCGTAAAAAACAGCAAACAGGCGGCTGTAAAAAGGGTTGTGATTATTTTTTTCATTTATTTGTTATTTTAAATTTTATTGAATTCCATTCTTTTATGTTTTGTCACAATTTTCGGCTTCGCCATCGAAAATTTCGCCAAAACTATTTCCATGGTTTTATAACCCCGAGATTTTACCCCGGGCTATTTATATTCGACCCTTACAGGGTCGGATAACATTCTTCTGTGTATTTAGCTTGTTAATCATGGATGTTTCAATGGTTTGCTAATTTATTCTCTTATTAATATTTTACGTGTTTCAACAGTGGTGCCGTTATATACTTTAACCACATAATATTGGTTTCCGGGCAAAGCAAAACGGTTAAGCCCCGAGCGGTTGTCTGCCTGTTTCACCTTTTGTCCCAACAGGTTATAAATTTCAATATTGGCATGGGTATCGGCAGGAATTACCACGTTGGCCTGGTGCCCCGAGCTGTAAATTTTGAAAACATTTCCGGCAGCAGCCTGTTCGTTAACGCCCACAATGCTAAAGTGCAGGGTAAACCGGTTGGCAAAGGTGTTGTCGTAGGTAAAGGTATAAGGTTCTTTCACCAAATCGGTTTGGATGCCTGTCAACTCATCTACCAGCCACACTTCGTTCAGGTTGGTGCGTTCGGTAATGGCAATGGTCATCCGGTCGCCGTTTTTACCGGTAACATCCATGTCAACATAGCCGGTTTCAAGCGGCAGCGTGTTGATGGACATGTTGCCATTGGCTGTGGAGAATATTTGCGGATAGTTGCTGTTAAAGCTAAAGAATTTATGGGCATCGTAGTTGCCATCAAAGCCTTCGGTGGCACCCTCTTTTAGTTTCACAACTGTTTCGTCGGTAACATTGTTGGCTGTTACCGTCAGTCTTACAAGGCTGTAATCGTTATCGCCTCTGCCGGCTTTTCTAAAGGTAGAAGTACTGCTTGTGCACACATCGGTAGTGGCCTGCAGGGTTGCGGAGGTGCTGCCATCGTTGGCTACCTGTACAAAAAATCCCTGGTTCATGGCAATTAGATTTGAGCCGCCATTGGTGCTGGTGCCACCCACATAACTGGCAAAGGAGGTGTCGTTGTAAACGTAAACAGCATCGTTGAGGTTTGTTTTTGTCCATCCCGTAGTGGCATCCCAGTCGATGGTTGCCGTAAAGGGGTTTCCTACAAAGTTGTAGCCGTACCCGTCGCCGGCCTGTGAGCGGACAATGCTTTCGGAAGTTGATGCAGTGCCGCTTCGCAAAGCACCGGCAAAGGTAAAGGTAGCATCGGTAACGCCACCGGTACTGTCAACCCAAACCATCCATCCTTTCATATCACCAAGTGCTGTTGACAGGCCGGTAATATAGGTGTAACTGTTATCCGATTCGTTATAATGTTTAGCCCACACATCGGGGTTGCCGCTAAAGTAAAGGTTGTTGGCCGTTTGTCCGCTTACCGGAGCGGCAATACCATGCCATTTGCCGGAGGTAACGTAGCATTGAACGGTGGCATCGCCAGTTGCTGTTCCGCCGGCTATTAAAGCACCTCGGCCTGAGGCATCGGACTGAATGGTTAGTGTTGCAGCGGCATCAACTGTGATGTCCCAGCAGCGCGCCACAGTAGTAGTACCGATAACCGGATTGTTTGATGAAGTACCTACGGTAACATTCATACTCACGTCAGGAATAAATCCGTTGTCCCAGTTGGCTTTGGTATCCCAGTTGGAATCGGTTGTTCCCTGCCAGGATACATAGTTAAAGTGTTGGCCGGGTGTCATGTTAACCACATTGGCCGGACGGGTGATTACCCATTCGGAAGCTGTCCAGGTGCTGTTTGGCGCGCCCACCGAGCGTTTACGTACGGCTTTGCCATCTTTATATTCCCAGGCTTTACCGGTTCCGTCTTCATCAATTACACCGTAGGCGTCAATCAGTGTACCGGAGGAGTGGTCGCCGCCATAGTAGAGGTAGTAACCATCATCGCCATTGCCGGAGATGTTATTACTTGCTAAATCAGGATCAAAACCATAAGCAGTATTAAAATTGGATTGGCTATAGGCAACTGTATAAGCTTCTCCGGGAGGAATTGTATCTGTTAGTAATATGTCAGCCCATGAAGTAGAACTACCATTGGCCTGTCTTGATAAATACCATGTGTCACTATTAAAAAATATAGTATCAGAACTTACATTATAAAGTTCAACATATTTAGCCTGATACGTATCTTTTGGATCAGTTACTTCTGAAATAATCAAATCAGAAGAAGTAGCAGCAGCTGTAGTGGTAGTATCCGCAGTGGGTACAGTACCATTCGTTTTATAATTGACAGCAGACCCGGAATTTGTATAGGGATAAATAGTGAAGTAGTAATGTGTATTTGGGCTGAGGCCGTGCCATGTGTAAGCTTCTGTGCCATGCGCTACGTTAACCACACCCGAACCGTCAGAGACATCCGTATCATCCGCTTGCGGGGTTCCGTCAACCGGAGCAGTGAAAGTGCCGGTGGTATTTATCATTACCAAAAAATAATCTGCCGCTACGGCACCATCGTTGTCATTCCATGAAAGTGGGATAGCAGTTGCTCCTGGTGTACCTGCGGTAAATGATGAAACATGGTTGGAAGGTTCTTCTTTATATGTTGAGGCATCATCGGTTACACCTGATGAATAAGCAGTACTTCCGTCAATTGACCATGCTTCATAATAGTAGTGTGTCCCTGAGGTAAGCCCGGTGTGGCTATAAGAAGTATTGCTCCCATTATATAAAACTGTACCACCGCCCGGAATGGCATCGCCTGCGGCATAGGTTGTACCATCAGTTGGTGTCCCAAAAGTGCCATCTGAACTCCATGCTACCATTACATCATCACTACTTGCATTTTGCGTCCATGACAAATCAATTTCCGATGTTGAAACCGTTGTTGCCGTGAAGTTGGTTGGGTTGTCGGGACCACTTGAGGATGGCCAGCTTTCCATATCCCCGTTCATTAGCGGAACAGATGTTCCCGTAGGAGATTCAAAAGTAAAATCATCAATGTATTGAATTTCTCCCGGGGAAAATCCACTTACATCATAAAAACGCACGCCCACTTTAACTCCGGTAGCACCTGAAGGTACAGTACCTGTTTGGCTAAGTTGAGTCCAACCACCTGAATTGGCAGCAATATATGAACCATATGTAATCGAGGCTCCTGTCCATTGCAAGACCGCTCTTATTTTTACGTGGGCACTTGTATATCCCCAAAAAGAATAGGTATAGGTTTCGCCGGCAGTTACTGCTACCTCATCATTTCGCATATCACAACTACTTTGGCTTCCGGTATTAACCACAACTTTACAAGAGTAAGAACCCCCGTGTACTGTTGTGGTTTCCTGATAAGTGTCAATGCCGGAGTCTCCTGTCCAGTTGTCAGGTAAAGTCTGCCCGAATCCCGCTACGGCCAAGGCCATTAAAACTATTAACGCGTAATATTTTTTCATATTTTTATTGTTTATTATTTTTCATTTAAAGATTTATTATCGAATAAAATTTATCATCGGATTAAACGGATTACACGGATAAGTTTGTAGTTATGTTAGGCTTTTTCAACACCATTTCAACTTGTCCGCGTTGAGTTACACCAATTTATTTTTTACGCCAATAAATACCAAAGTCAACAATACAAACAGTGCGATTGCCCAGTTTGAAACAGGTATGGGTGGTGCGTTGGTAATATGATACCCTATGTGCGTAAAATCGTTTTGGTCATAAACAATCCATTCCGAGTTGGCAGTTGTTGTTCCTGCTGACGAAGCCCAATCGGTATTGGGGCTTAATACGGAAGATTTCCTCACCAGTGTGTGGTCTCTGGTTGCATTGGGAACGCCTGCCACATTCCATCCGGAACCGGGATTGCCACCATCTTCGCCAACGGCATCAATCAATACAAAAGTTCCTGTACCATCGTCTTTAGCAAGGCCTACAGCGTCGTTGCCATTCCAGGTTGCGCTGCCCCAAACGGTATTTCCCACCGAAACTATGTCGGCATTTGCTCCGGAATTATAAATTACATATACATCGCCATTGGCCAACGTACCACTCAGGCTTAAAGTGTTTCCGGGCCAGCTTCCTCCATTGGTTGTTTTCCAGATTTGGTAGGCAGACAGGTCAACATCGGCACCGGTACCATTATAAATTTCAAGGGCTTTGTTGTTACTTGAACCTTCGATATATTCCGAAATAAACAGGCTTGGTGCTCCAAACACCACACTGGTGGCAGCCGTTGCCGTGGGTACCGAGCCATCGGTTTTATAGTTGATGGCTGTACCCGCATTCGTATAGGGGTATATGGCAAAATAGTATTGGGTGTTTTGTGACAGCCCTTTCCACCTGTATGCTTCTGCACCATGTGCTACATTTACCTGCCCCGAACCGTCTGACAAATTGGTATCATCGCTTTGTGGTGTGCCATCCACAGGAGCTGAAAACGTACCGGTAGTATTGATAAGCACCAGATAACCATCGGCAGCAACAGCACCATCATTATCTGTCCATGTAAGCGGAATGGTGGTGGCACCTGCACTACCGGCAGCAAAACCAGTCACATGGTTTGTCGGTTCATCCTTAAAAGTGGTGGCATCATCAGCGGTTCCCGATGAATAATTTGTTGTACCGTCCACCGACCAGGCTTTGTAATAGTAACGGGTTCCGGCAGTAAGCCCGGTGTGATTAAAAGATGTGCCGTTTGCATTATAAATTACAGTTCCGCCACCGGAAATGGTATTTCCAACAGAATAGTCAGTTCCATCGGTGGGTGTTCCAAAGGTACCATCGCTGCTCCATGCAACCATAACATCATCGCCATCGCCGTTTTGAGTCCATGAAAGGTCGATTTCAGAAGTGGAAACGGCTGTTGAGAGAAAATCCGTTGGATTATCAGGTGCTGTGCCCGATGAATAATCGGTTACGGAAAAATCATCAATAAACAGGTGGGCATTTTGATCATCACTTAAAATCCGGATATAAATTGAAGATGCATTATCGTTTACATCAAATGAGTAGTTAACATAATTGAGGTTTGCCGATGCGCCGAGGGTATGTGTATCGAGGTCGGTAAAATTGGTTCCGTCGGTTGATTTTTGCAAAACAAAAACGTTGCTGCTGTTGCCGCTTTTGTATGCATATTTAAACGAAACAGTCCCACAGGTGTTTAATACCGGTGTGGTAATTTGCGCACCTGCTTTATCATCATTGATGGTAAATGCATATGAACCCATTTGAGAATTGGCATAAGAAAAATTTCCTGCATCCTGACAGGTCCAGGTGCCGCTAATAGCCATTGTAAAGGATGTTCCGTAGGAGCCGGAGTGCTGATCGTTAAAATCCTCCGTCCAGGTGTCTCTGGTTTGGGCAGTTGCTGTCAAAACCAAGGCGAATAATGTAATGAACATGTAAATCTTTTTCATGGTATTTTTGTTTTTAATTTGTGTTTCCATTGCTTTTCTTACTTCGACATTCTATACGGGAAAATGGTTTGCAAAAAAATAATAAATATTGATTTTAAATAGCAGTATTATTGTTAATAAATCGTTAAAATTAAGCTAAATAAACTATTCAGAAAAGTTTAAAGAAAACAAATATTTAACAATCTTATATCTGTTATTATTTAAGATATAAGTGGTATGATTTTTTTCATAAATGATTTGTAATAACATCTCCTATTTGGCCCCTTACGCACTTTTGGACTTGCCCGTTTGAATGACATTGAAAGGAAGACCTGCCCCTGCCGATAAACACGTTCGGACGGGCATATCTAAAGGAGCTTTGGGAGTATGTTTTCCTCCGGGTGTTTTCCTCCGGGCTGAACTTCTTCTCCAATAATTATGGAACTCCTCCGGGCTAAACCCCGGAGGAGTGAAGATGTAATAGTTAATAATTGGTTGCAATCGGGAAAAGTACTCCGGCTAAACACTTCCTCAGATAGTTATGGAGATCCTCCGGGCTGAACCCCGGAGGAAGTGAAGATGTAATAGTTAATATTTGATCGCAATCGGGAAAAGTATTTCGGGCTAAACCCTTCCTCCAATAGTTACGGAGATCCTCCGGGCTGAACCCCGAAGGAGTGAAGATGTAATAGTTAATAATTGGTTGCAATCGGGAAAAGTATTTCGGGCTAAACCCTTCCTCAGATAGTTATGGAGTCCCTCCGGGCTGAACCCCGGAGGAAGTGAAATTATGGATATTGGAGATTTGGTTATTCAGATAGAATCATGTTAAAGTATTCCGTATTCGATGGCCAGCATAAAAACTGAGAAAAGGTCGATTAGCCATAGGCTTAGGGGGATTTCATTGTTTTTTCCTTTGATAACTTTTATAAGGGTGTAGGCCAGTAATCCGTAAACGAGGCCCTGGGTTAATGAGTAAGTGAGCGGAATAAGGACGATGGTTAAAAAAGCGGGGATGGCTTCTTCGAGGTTTACCCAGTCAATTTTTTTTAGCGGGCCTGCCATAAACACACCCACCAGCACTAAAACCGGCGCTGTGGCTATTGAAGGTACCAGCTCTGCCAGAGGCGAAAAAAACATAAAGGGCAAAAATAGCAATCCTGTTACAACGGCAGTAAGGCCTGTCCGGCCACCTTCGTAAACTCCTGTTGCCGATTCGATGTAAGCGGTTCCGGCGCTGGTTCCAAACAAGCCGGCCAACAAGGTGGCAAAAGCATCTACAATAAGCGATTTCTTTAAGTGCCGCGGATTGCCTTTTTCATCATTTAAACCGGCAGCCTCAGCTACCCCCACAAAAGTAGTGATGCTGTCGAACATATCCACAAACATCATGGCAAAAATAATGGGTATTAAGGAGTATTTAAGCGATTCAACCATGTTGAGTTTAAAGAACCAGCTAAAATCGGGGGCGGCATACAGCCCGTTCCAGTTTACCAACGAAGCAACACCGTGATTTACGTCAGCGGCATTGCCCCACCACCTGCCAATGGGAAATGCCAGCAGTGTTGTTAAAATAATTCCTAAAATAAGTGCTCCTTTGGTTTTTCTGATTACCAGAATGATGGTTATAAACAAACCGGCCAAAAAAGTGAGGGTTGGGGCATCAATATTTTTTACGCCTATAAGGGGAGGCTTGGCCACAATAAATCCGGCGTTTACAAATCCGATTAAAGCAATAAAAAACCCGATTCCCACTGCGCCTGCAATTCGCACTATGGGAGGAATGGCTTTTACAATGGCGTTTCGGATGTTAAAAACCGAAAGCAGCACAAATATCACACCCGACCAAAACACGGCTCCCAATGCTACTTCGGGCTTTACTCCCATGCCCAACACCACAGTATATGTAAAATAGGCATTCAATCCCATGCCGGGTGCCACCAGAATAGGGTTTTTTGCATACAGACCCATGGCAATGGTAGAAACAGCGCTAAGCACCACAGTGGCTGTAAGTGCTGCACTGTATGGCATACCGGCTTGCGCCAATATAGAGGGATTTACAATAATAATGTACATGCCGGCAACAAAGGTTGTAAGCCCGGCAATAATTTCGGTTTTAAGCGATGTGTTGTTGCTTTTAAGTTGAAACAGCTTTTCCATAAGCCTTGTTAATTAATAAATTAAAAATGCTCAACCTCAAAAACCCACGTTAAAACAGCTTTCCCTGTTCCGGGTTTTTAACCTTTCCAAGATGCTTGTAAGCCATTTCGGTAACCTCGCGTCCGCGCGGAGTACGCATAAGATATCCTTCCTGAATAAGAAATGGTTCATAAACCTCTTCGATGGTTCCTGCTTCTTCGGCAACAGCGGTGGCAATGGTGGTAATACCCACCGGGCCGCCTTTAAATTTGTCGATGATTGTACTCAGGATACGGTTATCCATTTCGTCCAGCCCGTGACTGTCAACATTTAACGCTTTTAAAGCCACCTTGGTAATGTCCATATCAATAATGCCGCTGCCTTTAATTTGCGCAAAATCACGAACGCGACGCAATAACAGATTGGCAATACGTGGTGTTCCCCTGCTACGGCCGGCAATTTCAACCGAAGCATCCTCTTCTATTTTAACTTTAATGATGGAGGCCGAACGCCTGACAATGTGTGCCAGTGTTTCGGTATTGTAATACGAAAGGCGCGAATTGATGCCGAATCGTGAACGAAGCGGTGCGGTAAGCAGTCCCGAACGGGTGGTAGCACCAATGAGGGTAAACGGATTTAAAGAGATTTCAACCGACCGGGCATTGGGGCCGGTTTCAATCATAATATCAATTTTATAATCCTCCATGGCCGAGTAAAGATACTCCTCAACCACAGGGCTTAAACGGTGAATCTCATCAATAAAAAGCACATCGTTTTCTTCAAGATTGGTGAGCAGCCCTGCGAGGTCGCCCGGCTTATCCAGTACAGGACCCGAAGTAACTTTAATGTTAACACCAAGCTCGTTGGCGATAATATAAGAGAGGGTGGTTTTTCCCAGTCCCGGAGGGCCATGAAGCAGCACATGATCCAGCGCATCGCCACGCTGACGGGAGGCTTCAACAAAAATTTTAAGGTTTTCAACAACCTGCGGCTGGCCGGCAAAGCTGTCAAATTCCGAAGGCCTTAGAACCTTTTCTATTTCCGATTCAATTTTTGAAAAAGAGGCACCTGTGCTGTCCAGGTTTTCGTTCATAATAATAATGCTGTTTCTGTGTTGGTGAGCAAAATTAAGGATTTTAGCCATACAAACCCTGCCGGGAATGGTTAATTCCTGTTTTGATGTGTAAAAAAATTCTGTTTTTAAAAATGCAAACACATCTTTTTAAATACCAAACCACGGAGTGGTTTAATATGGATAACCATCGGTGAAACCGGTGGTTAAAACAATCCATTCTTGAAGAACCCTGAAAGGGGTTCAATAATTTTTGTTTAACCCCTTCAGGGTTACAATTTGTTTTGTCTTTTTTGTTTCCCTGCACTACGTACAGGGCTATTCACATTAAACCCTTCCTGGGTTTGGCAGCAGATAAAAAATATGAGAGGTTTTTATTAAACAACTTCAACTTGAATGAACTTATAGCT
>JALVAQ010000196.1 GCA_027011095.1 Bacteroidales bacterium | reverse complement strand
TTATATTACAATCGTTAAAATGATTATTTAATAATCAAAAGTACACAATATTTTTTAATTGTCGGTTATTTTATCAAAATATTTTGCTTTTTTATGATGGAAAGAGGAAACAGAACCATTGTTCATTTGGATTTAGACACCTTTTTTGTGTCGGTTGAAAGATTGGTAAACAGTAAATTAATCGGTAAGCCGGTTATTATTGGCGGCACTTCCGACAGGGGAGTGGTAGCAGCTTGCAGCTATGAATCGCGGGCTTTTGGCGTGCATTCGGCCATGCCCATGCAAATGGCTAAGCGGTTGTGCAGTCAGGCGGTTTTTATAAGAGGCGACATGGATTTGTACAGCAAGTATTCACGTTTGGTAACCGAGGTTATAGCTGAAAAGGCACCTGTTTTTGAAAAGGCTTCCATCGACGAACATTACCTTGATATTACAGGCATGGACCGTTTTTTTGGCAGTCTTAAATGGAGCCGCGAGTTACGGCAGCGTATTATTAACGAAACAGGGTTGCCCATTTCGTTTGGGTTGTCGGTTAACAAAACGGTTGCAAAAATAGCTACCGGCGAAGCCAAACCCAATGGCGAGCTGAACATTCCGCCGGCGCAGATAAAACACTTTCTGTACCCGCTCTCTATTCGTAAAATCCCCATGATTGGCAGTAAAAGTTACAGGCTGCTGCGTTCGATGGGGGTTTCCACCATTAAAACCCTGAGTATGGTTCCGCCCGATATGCTGGAACAGGTGATGGGCAAAAACGGAAAGATAATCTGGCGAAAAGCCAATGGCATCGACCCCTCTCCGGTAAAGCCGTATCACGAAAAAAAGTCGATGGGAACCGAGCGTACTTTCGACAAGGATACCACCGATGTAAAGTGCTTAAAAGAGATACTTGTGGAAATGACTGAAAAAACCGCTTTTGAGCTGCGACGAACCAATAAGCTCACCGGTAATGTTACTGTTAAAATACGCTACTCAAATTATGATACCCATACTCTTCGGCAACGAATTGCCTATACTTCGTTCGACCATCTGTTGCTGTCTGTGGTGCTGGATCTGTTTGAACGGCTTTACAATCGTAGAATGTTGATCCGTCTGATAGGCATACGCTTTAACGATTTGGTAAGCGGTCACCAGCAGTTAAACCTTTTTGAAGATACTTCCGAGATGGCCGGACTCTATCAGGCTATGGATTATGTTAGAAAACGATTTGGAAGCAAGGCAATACGCAGGGCTGTTTTTTTAAAATAATTACTATTTATGCCCGACCAAGCCTGTTTTTTTTTACTTTTATTGGCAAATTGCCATTTCTGTTGGTTGCAAAGAAAACAAACAGAGAATATATTTGTTACAATGTGCTAAATAATTTGTACCACTAAAAGATGATTAAAATGCCTGAAAATAACAGCTTGTACCAACAACTTTTTAATAACTCTGAGGAAAGCCAGTTTATCCTTAAGGAAGGTAAAATTGTACAATGTAATAAGGCAGCTGTTTCCTTGTTTGGATACAACAGCAGGGAAGATATCTTGGGAAAACATCCTGCCCAATTATCACCCGGACTACAACCAGATGGCAGCAAATCGCGTGATAAAGCCGAAAAAGAAATAGCCATAGCTGTTAAAAAGGGGAGCAACAGGTTTGAATGGATTCATAAAAAGAAAGACGGAGAAACATTTCCTGCAGAAGTTTTGCTGACAGACCTGAAAGGTGAAAATAACAGTACGGTAATTCATGCCTTTATGCATGATATCTCAAAGCAAAAAAAGGTGGCAGACGAACTTAAAGAAAGTGAAGACAGGTTTAAACAGTTGTCAAACCTTTCATTTGAAGGGATTATTCTTCACGAACTTGGTGTGGCTATAGATGTTAACCTCGCCATCGAAAAAATATCAGGCTACACACGTAGCGAAATAATTGGTAACAATGTTATCGACCTGTTTGTGCCTGATAAATATAAACATTTGGTACAGGAGGAGATTGTTAAAAATAGAACTGCCCCCTATCATATTGAAGCCCGGCACAAAAACGGGCACATGATTCCGGTTGAAGTGGAATCAAGAAATATGACCATTAACAATAAAAGGGTACGTGTTACAGCCATTCGCGATTTATCTGAACAGAAAAGGCATCAGTCGGAACTGGAGAAAAGTCGTGAACAATATAAAAATGCTTACGAATTATTCCGGTTAATGGCCGACACTACTCCCGACATGATTTGGGCTAAAGATATGGAGGGTAACTTTACCTTTGCCAACAAGGCTCTGTGCGAAAAGCTGATAAATGCCAAAGATGTGGAGGAGCCGATTGGTAAGCATGTGATGTACTTTGTGATGCGCGAACGTGATGCGCATCCCGAAAACAAGGAGTGGTTTACCTTTGGTGAAGAGTGTGGCGATTCGGACGCCATTACCATAAAAAACAGAAAAGCTTCCAGATTTACCGAATACGGAAATGTTTTTGGCAAATACCTGGTTTTAGATGTTTACAAAGCACCCCTATGGAACGAAAAAGGCGAAATGATTGGCACCGTTGGCAGTGCCCGCGATATTACAAAACAAAAACAGGCCGAAGATGCTTTGATTGTTAGTGAGAAACGATACCGAATGCTGTTTGAAAATTCTCCCGATCCGATTGTTATCCACAACGGAAAGGTTGTTTTGGATGTTAATACGGCAACCTTAAAATTGGCTGGCAAGAAAAATAAGGCTGATTTAGTTGGCCTTGATGTGCTTTCTTTTGTACATCCGGAGGACAAGCCTAAGGCTAAAAATCGAATGGAAAAAATGTTAAAGGAAAGAATTCCTTTGGAGATTGAAGAGTTTAGAATTATTGATCACAACAACAAAGAATTGGTTGTAATTGCTTCGCCGGCTCCAATTGACTATAAAGGTGAGGCCGCCTTCATGGTTACTTATCACGATATTACCAACCGGAAAAAAGCCGAGATGGAAATTGCCGAAAAAGAGCGGCAGTTTCATACTGTTGTGGAATCGGCTACCGATGCTATTTTTCTAATTGACTATTATACCACCGGCATTATTCTTGCAAATAATCAGGCTGCTGTGCAAACAGGCTATTCCATCGAAGAACTGCTAAAACTTACCATTATCGATATTCATCCATTGTTTAAAGATGATAATTATCGAAATCATGTAAGGGAGCAGGTTCTTGCCAACAGGTCATTTACCTTTGAGTTTGATATTTCCCATAAAAGCGGCCACACATTTCCTTCCGAAGTTACCATCAGCTTTTTATATTATAACAAACGTAAAGCACTGCTTGCGTTTGTAAAAGATATTACCGGACGAAAAGCATCGGAAAGAGCCTTGCGAGAGAGTCAGGAGCGATTTAAAACCCTCTCGGACATAACCTTTGAAGGGATATTGATTCACGAAAAAGGAATTGCCTCCGACTTAAACCTTTCGTTGGCTAAAATGTTTGGATATACCAAAGAAGAACTGTTGGGTAAAAACCTGATTAAGCTTCTTGTTGCAAAAGAGTCGTTATCGGTTGTGTATGAAAATATTAGTAAAAAACACGCCAGGGGTTACAGAATTACGGGAGTTAAAAAGAACGGTACAAAGTTCCCGATGGAAATTGAAGCTAAAAGTATTGTCCTGCATAATAATAAAACCATCAGAGTGGCTGCCTTTAGAGACATTTCAGCCAGGGTAAAAGCTGAGGAAGCGCTTAAAAGCAGCGAAGAAAAGTTTAAAAAGGCGTTTTTAACCAGCCCCGACGCAATCTCTATTTCAGAGCTTGATACCGGAAAATATATTGAGGTTAACAATAGTTTTAAAAATATTTTGGGCTATACCGAAGAGGAAATTATCGGGAAAACTTCTCTTAGTCTTCATGTTTGGAAAGACTTATCCGCTCGTAATCAGTTAAAAGCAGAACTAGAGCAAAACGGGATAGCCGAAAACATGGTTGCTGAATTTTATACCAAAACAGGCGAAATCAAAACGGCATTGTTATCAGCCTCCATTGTTGAGCTGTCAGGAAAGCCACATGTATTAAGTATTTCACGCGATATTTCTGACAGGATAGTTGCCGAGGAAAAACTAAAAGAGCTAAACCGTGAATTGTTGAAACAAAATAATGAGTTGGAGAAACTAAATGCCGAGCTTAAAAACAGCATGAATCAGGTTAGTAAAATTAATCAGGAACTTAAAGTTGCCAAGCAAAAAGCTGAAGAATCTGATCAGCTAAAGTCAGCCTTTCTTGCAAACATGAGCCACGAAATACGTACACCCATGAATGGTATACTCGGGTTTTCAAGCCTGCTTAAAAATATGAATATCACCATGCAGGAGCGGCTTACTTATCTTAATATCATTGAGCAAAGCGGAAAAAGGCTTCTGAATATTATTAACGACTTAATCGATATATCAAAAATTGAGTCCGGCCAGATGAAGGTCAAAAAAACAAGCTGCGACATTAAAAAGCAACTTGTTTCAATTCATACCTTTTTTAGTCAGGAGGCTAAACAAAAACATATTGAGTTGGTTTTACAGCACAATGCTAAAAAGGAACCATTAACGCTTTTTACCGATGAAGATAAATTTTTGGCCATTTTAACAAACCTTGTTAAAAACGCGTTGAAATATACCAGAGAGGGATCAGTAATAATAGGGTACCGGAAAAAGGATAAGTTGCTGGAATTTTTTGTAAAAGACACCGGAATTGGTATTGCGAAAGATCGTCAAAAGGCTATCTTCGAGCGATTTATTCAGGCCGATATTAAGGATAGAGATGCCTATGAAGGTGCCGGACTGGGTCTGGCAATCACAAAGGCCTATGTTGATATGCTGGGAGGAACCATCCGGGTTGAATCCGAAGAGGGAAAAGGTTCTACTTTTTATTTTACGCTGCCCAACGATTATCCTGAAAATATAAAACAGGCAAAATCATCTTACTTAACCAAAACCGATAATATGGGCAGTATACCGAAACTAAATATCTTAATTGCTGAAGATGAACCTTTTTCCGATCAGTTACTTACGGTAGTTTTAAATAAAATTGCCAATAAAATTTATCATGTTAAGTCCGGTTTGCAAGCTGTGGAAGTGTTTTCAAAATATCCTGAAATAGATTTAATAATGATGGATATTAAAATGCGCGAAATGGATGGATACGAAGCTGCAACCAAAATACGAGCTTTAAGTAAAGATGTTGTTATTATTGCCCAAACAGCCTATGCCATGGCAGGAGACAGAGAGAAAGCGTTGAAAGCCGGTTGTAACGACTATCTTGCCAAGCCCATTATTAAAAGTAAAGTACTGGAAATTGTTGGTAAGTATTTTTCACTATAAACCCTTTTTATGAACAATTACGGGAACCAAAAAGAGGCCGGAAAAATGGATGAATTAACCAACCGGGTTAACAATTTAATACAACAAAATAACGAGCTTAAAGCCAAAATTAAACAGCTTGAAAAAATAAACCATGAACTGGAATCGGCAAAAAGGAAAGCCGAAGAGAGCGATAAACTTAAAACTGCTTTTCTGCAAAACATGAGCCACGAAATCCGAACACCCATGAATGGTATTCTGGGTTTTGCCGAATTACTTACCAACCCCGATTTAAGCAAAGACGAACGCCGGTCGTACCTTGAAATCGTTACAAAAAGCGGCGACAGGATGTTGAATACCTTTAACAACCTGATGGAAGTATCGATGATTGAAACAAACAATGTTTCGCTTCACTATTCAACCATCAATTTAAACGGGGAGTTTGGTGATTTGTATGCCGATTTTAAAAATGAGGCTGAAAGAAAAAAACTGTCGTTTCAATTTGTTTCGGATCTTCCCGATCACAGTGCAAATATCTATACCGATCGCGAAAAACTATCGGCTATTTTGTCGCATCTTATTAAAAATGCCATCAAATATTCACAAAATAAAGGTTCGGTAACCTTTGGGTATTTAAAAAAAGATGATGTGCTGGAGTTTTTTGTAAAAGACCGTGGAATTGGAATTCCGAAAGAGCGACACCTTGCTGTTTTTGATAAGTTTACCCAGGCCGATGTTGACGATAAAAATGCGCTGGAAGGTTCCGGACTTGGCCTGACGGTAGCCAAAGCTTACGTTGAATTGTTGGGAGGAGAAATATGGTTGCAGTCAATACCAAACAATGGTACTACCATCTTTTTTACCATTCCGTTTAAAACCAAAGCCGGAGATGAAATCGATAAAAAAGCACAGGTGAGCAGGCCAAAAACTGCTAAGCCTAAAATACTTATTGCCGAAGATGAGCCTTATACCAAAGACTACCTGACTATTATTTTAAAAAATATGAGCAGTGATATCTTATATGCTGACAACGGCCTCGAAGCTGTAACGGTATGTCGTAAAAACCCTGATATTGATTTGGTATTGATGGACATAAAAATGCCGCAAATGAACGGTTATGAAGCAACCAAAGAGATAAGAAAATTTAATAAAGAGGTTGTTATCATTGCTCAAACGGCGTATGCAATGGCAAGCGACAGGCAAAAGGCCATTGAAGCCGGGTGCAACGATTATATTTCGAAACCAATTAACCGCGAAGAGCTGGTTACTATGATTGAAAAGGTTGTTACATAGTAGTTTGTAATTTCTTTTTTACTTTAAAAATTGGTTCAATTGGTTATAAAACTTTAAGTATATGAATAAGTCTCCTACAAATAAATCGTTAAAAAGTATATTATTACGAAATACATGGGTTGCGCTTCTTTTTTGGACAATATTATTACTTGCTTTTGCAACCCGTAGCATTGAAACTTTAAGAAAAGCGACCTATCAGATGGTAGTAAAGGAGGCAGAAACACATCTTCAGCTTGACGAATCCTTTAGAAAATGGACGGCCTCACACGGAGGTTTTTACATTCCTGTTGATAGCGTTACGCGGCCAAGTCCCTATTTAAAAAATGTAAAAAACCGGGATATCATTACCCCATCGGGTGATACGCTTACTTTAATAAACCCTGCACGTGCGCTAAGGCTGATGAGTGAGTATTGTAAAAGTGAAAATGGCGTTGGAGGCCACATAACAAGTTTAAAATTATTACGCCCTCAAAACGCACCCGACCCATGGGAACGAAAAGCCTTGATGGCTTTTGAAAAAGGAGAATTGCAGGTTGATGAAATTACCCGTTTAAACGGGGTGCCCGTTTACAGGTTGATGAAGGCTTTATTTGTACAAAAAAGTTGCTTAAAATGCCATGAGCAGCAAGGTTACAAGGTGGGCGATGTAAGAGGTGGTGTTAGCGTTACGGTACCCATCGCCGAATACCTATTCCAGATACATAAAGTAGAGCGCGATAAAGAAATATTCTATTTAATAGTATGGGTAATTGGTGTTATGGGTATTTTTTTTAGTACAAGAGCCATCAATAAAAAAAATATCGAAATTGAAAGAGCGCAGAGAAGCCTGAAAGAATCAAACGAATTGCTTGAACATAAGGTTGCCGAACGTACCAAAGAACTTGAAAATATTAATTCGAAACTTACAAAAGAGGTTGCCGAACGTGTTAAAACCGAACGCAATTTAAAAGTTAACGAAGAACGTTACAAAGGAATAATTATGAGTACGGCAAGCTGTATTGCTGTTTATGAGGCGGTTGATAATGGCGATAATTTTAAATTTATTGAGTTTAACCCCATGGCCGAAAAAGCCGAAAACATTTCGCGCGACCAGGTTGTTGGAAGACTTGTTACCGATGTTTTTCCCGGGGTTGTCGATTTTGGCCTTTTTAAAGTGTTTCAGGAAGTTTATAAAACCGGAGAGCCGCACCATTTTCCCATCCGAATTTATCAGGACTCAAGAATCAAAGGATATCGCGAAAATTATGTTTATAAACTTTCGTCAGGCGAAATAGTAGCGGTATATCAGGATGTTACACAGCGAAAGCGTACCGAGCTGGCTCAAAAAATTGTTTACAACATATCAAATGCGATTACCACTTCGGTTAATATAAGCGACCTGATAGGCCAAATTCAAAAAGAGGTGAGTAAAATTATGGATGCTTCCAACTTTTATGTGGCGTTATACGATGCAAAAACCGATACTTTGGAGATGCCCTACTATTACGACGAAAAAGACAGCTTCACAAGAGCATCGGCAAAAAATACATTGAGCAAAATTGTAATTAAATCAGGCAGATCGTTGTTGGCAAACGGCGAAGTTAAACGCAGGCTTGAGCAGGAGGGTAAACTTACAAGACAAGGCAGCTATTCTAAAGTGTGGCTTGGTGTACCGCTTAAAAATGCAGATGCCGTAATTGGTGTTGTTGCAGTACAAAATTACGAAAATGAAAATGCCTATTCGGAGGATGATGTTAAAATGTTGGAATTTATTGCAGGGCAAATTGGCATCTCCATTCAGCGTAAAAAATTTGAAGATGAATTGAAAGAGGCTTTAAAAAAAGCCGAAGAAAGCGATAGGTTAAAATCAGCATTTCTGGCCAACATGAGCCACGAAATTCGTACTCCGATGAATGGAATTTTAGGCTTTGCCTCGTTGCTGAAAGAACCTGACCTTACAGGTGAAGAGATAAGAAAATATACTGATGTTATTCAAACTAGCGGGGAACGGATGCTTAACATTATTAACAACCTTATTGATATATCAAAAATTGAAGCAGGCCAAATGAAACTATACATTGATGCATGTAATGTGAATGAGCAAATGGAATATTTACGAGAGCTTTTTACTCCCGAAACGACCAAAAAACGGCTTGCTGTTCACATGACCCCCGGATTGCCCGATAATGAGTCTGTAATTCAAACCGATCCTGATAAGCTATACGCTATTTTGTCCAACTTATTAAAAAATGCCGTTAAATATACACACGAAGGCAGCATTGAATTCGGTTATGTTAAAAAGGACAAAGTACTTGAGTTTTTTGTTAAAGATACCGGTATTGGTATTCCGGAAGAACGGCAGACTTCCGTCTTCGACCGCTTTGTTCAGGCCGACATTGAAGATCGTAATGCATATGAGGGAGCAGGGTTAGGCCTGGCCATCTCGAAAGCCTTTGTTGAAATGCTTGGCGGTAAAATCCGGGTAAAATCTTCAGAAGGAGTGGGATCTGAGTTTTATTTTACGATTCCTTACAAAACTTCTGGCTCTGATAAAACCATATCTGTTGAAAAAGAGATTTCCGGGGAAGATTCTGAAGATGGAATTCCTGTAAAAAAGGCATGCTTTTTAATCGCTGAAGATGCACCTGTGTCAACCGCCTATCTTACCGAATTGATAAAAGATTTCAGCACCGAAATTTATTATGCCGAGAATGGTAAAGAGGCCGTTGAAATGTTTAAAAAACATCCCGAAATTGACATTGTTTTAATGGATATGAAAATGCCTTTAATGGATGGCTATGAGGCGACGAAAAAGATTAAAGAAATTGATAAAGAGGTGATTGTAATTGCTCAAACAGCCTATGCTTTAAAAAATGACCGTGAAAAATCAATTGCGGCCGGCTGCGATGATTACATAGCCAAACCGGTAAATAAAAACGAATTGATTAATTTGATTAAGAAATATATGTAATTCTTACTTGTCTTTATCAAATAATGCTGTTGGCAGTATTTAATATGTAAATGCTATAGTAACAAGCGTTTAAGGTGTTGCTGCTTTACAAATACTTTACCTGTTCTTTTTGGAAGAATGCGTTGTGTCAGTCTATTTTTGAGAAAAAAACAAAAAGGGATACTACCTTCTCCAGTACCTATAGAGTTTGTTGTTCCAACCAC
>JALVAQ010000195.1 GCA_027011095.1 Bacteroidales bacterium | reverse complement strand
ATGATTTTACAGAAGAAAAAGGACAATTTCATTTAAAATCAAAAACGCACGCCAAAATTGTTAATAACTATGTTTTTTGAGGCAAACCAACTTTTATTGTGTAGTTTTGAGGCTGGTAAATAATTACGCTTTTTTTAGCAATTTACGCTCCAAGGCTTTTTTGTTTTAGATAATCGTACGTGGCCATTTGCGACCTTATTTTTTGTTTGTTATCGGTTTTTTTATACCGGTTGGGCGGGTCGGAATTTACAAGGCGGGCTTTAACATTATCGTTTAACTGAATTTGCAATATATCGTACAGCTCCTGTTTCAGCTTGTTGTCGTAAACCGGTGTGGCCACTTCAAAACGGTGATCGAAGTTACGAATCATCCAGTCGGCTGACGAAAGGTAGTAGGTAGGATTGCCACCGTTGGCAAAAACAAAAATACGCGGATGCTCCAAAAAGGCATCAATGATACTAATAATAGAGATGTTTTCGCTAAAGCCCTTAATACCCGGAACCATCACGCAGATACCCCTGATGATAAGCTGAATTTTTACACCTGCATTGGAAGCCTGCGAAAGCTTTCGAACCATCTTTTCATCAACAAGGTTGTTAAGTTTTATAATTACCCATGCCTCTTTGCCCGCTTTGGCATTTTTTATCTCCGTTGAAAGGGCTTTCATAAAAAAGTTACGCATCTGTACAGGGGCAATAATCAGATGTTTAAACTTAGGGGGATTAAAGGGCGACTCAATCAGCTGAAAAAATT
Organism: Bacteroidales bacterium; assembly: GCA_027011095.1. GTDB lineage: Bacteria > Bacteroidota > Bacteroidia > Bacteroidales > F082 > B16-G9. The sequence goes on along the minus strand of JALVAQ010000195.1, from coordinate 9,006 downwards.
CCTTCACCTCTTTTCCTATCTCCCGGTTATAGGTCAGCAGGCTGCTGTCGGTATAAAACTTCGCCGTGCTCTCGTTAAAATTACCTGTGCTAATGTTGGTGTAATACTGATTTTTACCCTGCTCAACCCGCCGTATCAATATCAGTTTGGCATGCACCTTAAATCCGGGCAGGGTTTTAATAACATTCACCCCCTCCTCTCTGAGTTTTTCGGCCCAATAGATGTTGTTGGCTTCATCGAACCGGGCTTTTATTTCGAGGTAAACAGTAACACTTTTTCCGTTTCGGGCAGCATTAATAAGCGAGTTGATTACGTTTGAATGGTGTGCCGCACGATAAAAGGTCATTTTAATTGATTTTACCTTGGGATCGATGGAGGCTTCGCGTAACAAGTCAACAATGTACTGAAACGAATGATAGGGATAATGCAATAAAATATCGTTGCGTTTAATGGCCTTAAAAAGGCTGGCATCGCGCGAAAAATCGGGATGCGGAATGGGCTTTAGTTTGGGATATACCAGATTTGGGGAACCCGGATTGGGCATATCCATAAAATCTTTAAAATTATGATACCGGCCACCTCCACGTAAATTGTCGCCATCGGATATACGGAGTTTTTTTAAGAGCTTTTTTAACAGATGTGGCGGAATTTCGTTGTCGTAAACAAACCTTACCGGCACCCCTTTTTTCCGCTTTTTAAGGCTCTCTTCCATGAGTTCGATAAAGCTTTTTTTAATGTCGTTGTCGATGTCAAGCTCGGCATCGCGCGTAAACTTAATGGTATAAGCGTCAAAAGTATCGAACCCGAAGGGCTTAAAAATATCGCCCATGGCAAACCTTATCACATCGTCGAGCATAATAATGTACTGGTGCTTTTTATTTTCCTTACACGGGAGCAATAAAAAGCGCGAAATAATATCGGACGGAACCCGCACCAGGGCAAAATCTTCGTTCACTTTTTCACTGCTGTCTCTAAGCCATAGTGCAAGGTAAATGGAGTTATCCCGAAGGGCATCGGGGTTGCTAAGGTTATTAAGAATAATGGGAAACAGCAACGGGCGCACCTTTTCCTGAAAGTATTGCTGTACAAAGGTTTCCTGTAAAGGCGACAGTTGGGTTTCGTTTCTGAAATAGATGTTTTCCTTTTCAAGGTCGGAAATCACATTTCTAAAGGTATTGGTAAACAACACCTCCTGTTGTTCAACGGTGCGGGTAATTTCTTTTAGTAATTTCCGGGGGCTGAAACCCAGTTTCTCTTCTTTTCCGGGAACCACCTGCATCATACGGCGGATGGAAGCCACCCGAACGCGGAAAAACTCATCGCGGTTGTTGGAAAAAATTCCCAGAAACCTAAGTCGTTCAATAATAGGCACCGAAGTATCCATGGCCTCTTGCAGCACACGCTCGTTAAACTGAAGCCATGAAAGTTCGCGGTTGATATGTTTCTGTACCGGTGTCATTGTGTGGTTGTATTTTTGCTTCAAAAGTAACGAATTTGTGGTTATTGGGTTTTGACTGTGGCGCATAACATTTTTTTACTTCTAATTCACTTAACTTGATTTATCCTCCGGGCACGAGTATCTTACTTAATTGCAAGTAAATGAGGATGCACTATAAGCTATTGTTGAGCTTTCGTGTTTTTTTCACTAAAGTTTAATTGATATTTCAAGGTGTCCACCCAGTCCTTCATTAATAATCCGCTGTAATGTTGAGAATCGAATGTCTTTTAGATTTCGTTCCAATTTTGAAATGTAAGATTTATTCGTTCCCGCCAATTCGGCTAATTGTTCTTGAGTGAGCCCTTTTTCTTCACGTGCTTGTTGAATCAGAATACCAAGCTTAAAAGCATCATATTCCGCTTCAAACTGTTCTCTTTTGGTTGTTCCTTTTTTTCCAAATTTTTCATCAATAAATTGGTCAAGGCTTTTTAAATTTTTATTTTTTGCTTTCATAAAATTCCTTTTTTATTTGTTCTGCTCGTTCTATTTCTTGTCTGGGTGTTTTCTGGCTTTTTTTTCTGAAAACCATGTCCGATTACTACTAGGTTGTCAATGTCAAAAAAACAGAAAATCCTGTAAATGTTATTTCCAACTTGAATTCTAATTTCATAAAGTCCTGAAGAGTTTTTTAAATGTTTCATGTACAATTCAGGTATTCTTTCTATCTCTTCAATTATCCTTAGTGTCCAGAGTATTTTCTTTTGGACGTTTATAGTCTGACAGTCATAAAATTTTCAAAGTAATCCTTGAAAAAATACAGGTGGCGTTTTTTATTCATGGAACAAAGATATAATAAGTAGCCCAATAAGACAACCTGATTTGATATTTTTATTTTCAATATTTTTTAGACTTTAAACAACTTCAGTATCAACAACAAACCAAACCGTTTCAGGTAAATGGGTTATTGTTCGATAATTTTTTTAACTAACTTAGCAGCGGGTGATTGCTTAATCATCCGCTGTTTTTTTTAATCTATCCGTTATGAGAAATACAAAGAAACACCTTTTTCTTTTACTGTTTTACCTGTTTGCTACGGGTGGTTTTACACAAACCTTTACCGAAAAATGGGCAACCTGCCTTGGCGGCACAGAGTGGGACGAAGCCAAAGGGATTATGAAGGGCGATGACAGCTATTGGGTTATAGGTACTACCGAATCAAACGATGGTGATGTAACAGAGTTTAAAGGAAAACGTGATATGTGGCTATTAAATATTGATACTAATGGTAATCTTATAAGTGAAAAAACACTGGGTGGATCGGGACATGAATTCGGTTTTACGGATATAAAAAAACTAAACGATACTGTTTTTTATATTTTTGGCGGAACCAACTCATCGGACGGTGATGTACAAAGTAACCAATGGCCCGCCTCGCTTGGTAATTTATGGATCATAAAAACCGATAACTACGGACGGATAATCTGGGAGCGGGTTTCGGGCGGCCAAATGGGTAGTGCTGAACGTGATTTTATTATTACCAATGACGGTGGAGTGCTTGCCATGGCATATACCGATGCTAACGATGGAGACATAACCGATCATCACGGCTGGTACGATTTATGGCTTATAAAATTAAGTGACAGCGGGCAAAAGCAATGGACATTAAGCCTTGGTGGATCAGGCCTTGAAGATGGGGGGGGCGTAATACAAACCGCTGACGGCGGATTTTTAATAGTGGGCGATACAGATGGCGGTAGCGGCGGTAATTACGACAGCACCTGCAATTTTCACAATCCGGGAAGCGGCTATACTGATGTCTGGGTAGTAAAACTTGATACGGCACACAATATTGAGTGGCAACAATGCTACGGAGGTTCTTATAGTGATGGTGGTTTAGATGTAGCAGAATTACAGGATGGATACATTATACTTGCCACTATCTTATCCAACGATGGTGATGTTACAGGCTTTCACGGGACACCCAATTTTCAGAACAGATTCGACATTTGGGTTTTCAAAATCGACAAAACGGGCAAACTGCTGTGGCAAAAGTGTCTTGGAGGCAGTAATGTGGATTATGCCCGCAACATTTTCACCACTACCGATGGCGGTTTTATGATAGTGGGCAGCACCCGCTCCTCCGATGGCGATGTAACGGGGTATCATGGTACACACGGATGGACTGATGATGTATGGTTTGCTAAAATTGATAGTGTGGGTAATTTATTATGGCAATATTGTTATGGAGCAAGATATGATGAATACCTATATCGCGGGGTGGTACAAAAAAGCGACTGGGATTATGTGTTGGCTTTTGGAACAAACTCTGCCGAATGGAGGTGCTACAATGGGGGTTACCCCGATTACCGCATTGCCGAGTTATACGACAGTACCGTAGGCATACAAGAGGTAAAACCGGCAATACAAACCCTTACAGTAACAGTACAGCCCAACCCGGCACACAACAACGTTACTTTCCGATATACCCTGCCCGATAAAACAGAAACAGCACGATTAAACCTGTACAACACAACCGGTAAAATAATATACACCGTTTTGCTTACAGGTAATACCAATCAATTGCAATACAACTGTTCACAGCTTAAAGCAGGGGTTTATTACTATTCTGTTTCCGCCCCTTTTGGCAGCGTTGCCACAGGAAAGCTGGTGATAGTGAGGTAATGGTGATTTTACATCAAAATGTTGCATATTCTCACAACTCACCCGGCCGCATAATAAAGTTAAGCTTAAATTTTGATGAGCCGGTTTTTTCCCATTTGTCCGTTTTAAAGGTAACGGAAGCCACTGCGGAGGTGGGCAGGTTATCAATCATGGTTTTTGAAAAATAATTGGCCAAATCGGTAAGTGTGGGGTTGTGGCCTACAATCATTACCGAAGAAACAGCGTTATCCAGTCCGAAAAGCTCATCAAAAATATCATCGGCATCGGCATGGTAAATGCGTTTTTCAAAAATAATTTTTTCTTCGGGATAGCCCAGCTCAGTTGCCAGCAAAAGTGCTGTTTGCCTGGCACGCCTCGCAGTACTGCTGATAATTAAATCGGGCAGAATTCCTTTTTGTTTAAGGGCGGCAGCAACTTTTAAGGTTTTAACTTTCCCCTTTTCCAAAATAGGCCTTTCGTGATCGGGAATGGTAAAATCATCCCACGACGACTTGGCATGACGGACTATGTACAACTGCTTCATGGTGTAAAAATACAAAGAAAAAAGGCTGCTTATTTCTAAACAGCCTTTTTTCAAGTAAGTTTTGGTGTGTTTTCAACCAAACAGATTCCTTATCGGATAATCAGTTTTTTACTTGTCCGGTAGCCATTACCGTTTACCGACAAGGAGTAAACACCTTTGGCCAGGCCTGACAAATTAATTTGCTGTTTCCGGTTACCGTTAACGGTTACGTTACGCTGTTCAAAAACAACAACTCCCGCCACATTGGTAATTTTAACATTTACCTTGTCAGCGCTGTTGCTGCTCAACTCAAGGGTAAAAGTACCATGGTTGGGGTTCGGATAAATGGCAAGGCTTACCGGTGCACTGTTTTCGCCGATTGATGTACAGTTTTTCAGTTCCACCGTAACACTGTCGCCCGAGGTACATCCATCGGCAGTGGTAACTTCAACCGAAATAGTATGCGAACCGTAACCCAATGTCAGGGTGTCAACGGTTAACGTTTGGCCGGTATTGCCGGTTGACCAGCTGTAGTCGGCTCCTTCGTTACCGGCATCCAACGTTATGTCGGAACCGTCCTGTGCGCAAAAAGAGGTGTCGTTGCCAAGGTCAACAACAGGCAGTGCGGCAAAATTGATTTCAGCGGTATCGGCACCAACACAACCGTTTTGATTGGTTACCTGTACCCAAACCGAAGTAACACCCGAGCCGGCAGGCTGCTGAATGGTTACCGTTTGCGAAGTTTCGTTGGTTGACCAAAGGTAGTCAGCCCCCTCGTTGCCGGCATCCAGGGTAATGGAACCTTCGCCACAAATGGTGACATCATCACCAATGTTAACAACGGGCTTGGCAAAAACAGTTACCGAAACGGTATCAAACATCGAAACCATGCCGTCTTTAACTTCCACAACGTAATCTCTAGTTTCATCAGGGATTAACACCGGGTTTTGTTCGGTTGAAGTAAATCCTTCGGGGATGGAGTGCCATGCAAAATCGAAGTTTCCGCTTCCTCCGGCAGTATTGGCAAAAAGCTGTACCTCGTTGCCTTCGCAAATTTCGCTTACCGAAGCAGCAGCAGTAACTTCCAAATCGGTTACATTCATAATTACATGTACCCGTTTGTTGGCATTTCCAAGATCGGAAATTTTGAAGTTAAGATCAGTGGTGTAAGTTCCCGGATCCATATTTGCATCATCAAAAGTTAATGTTACCATTACCGAGTCGCCAACGGGAACGGTATCGTTGTCGGGGTTGACATCTAACCACGATGCTATGGCAAACGAATAATCTTCAACTTCACCGTATTGAGTATTGCCGGCAGGTTTCATGGTCTCGTCCGGGCCGGCCAGACGAACACGCATCCTGACAGCTTTTTGGTCAAGACCTTTTTGTGGTGTAATGGTACCTGTAAACAATCTTCCTTCGTTATCGGAAGTTAATTCAATCATCGGTTCATCAAATTTACCGTTGTCGTTCCAGTCAACCCAAACGGCACACTGGTCACCGGGATAGGGATTTCCGTTTCTTACCGAAATACGATAGCTCTCCCCTGCTCTAAGCAATGCCGGTAAATTGGTAAAATCGCTGTAATTTTCGGAGGCTGACCCATTGTCGAGGTTGCTGATGGTTACCCTGTGGATGTACTCATCACCACCGCCTTTGGCTTCTTTATAGATATGGTTGGTGGTGACAGCATTCATAAAAAATGGTGACAATGAATAAGTAAGATACAGTGTTCCATTGTTTTTAATCTTCATCAACGACTCATCAACGGTGTTAACATAAATATTTTTAATAACGGTATCGGGAACAAATTGTGCCAAAGAGGTTCCGTATTGGGTTTCGGTTTCTGCGGGTGTTGACTCGTTGCCTTCGCCGTAAAAAGCAGTAACTTTATAGGTTACGTAAGCATAATCTGTTAAAGTATCGGAAAAAGTAAGGTCGGTTGTGGTTCCCAGCAGGGTCGTGTCGCGATAGACTTTATAATATTGGAATCCTGTATTTTGTTCATGGCTCCAGGCAAGGTTACAAACGCCGGTTTCCTGCGACATATCAGCCGTAAGGCCATAGGGTGAGTTAACCACAAGGGTAACAAACGGCGAAACATAGGTCATGGCATGGCCTGAACGGTTATCGGTCCAGGTAGGATAAACCTGCCCGTTGTAGGAAGAAATAGCGAGGTAATCGCCAAAATAGCCACTTGCCAAACCCGGAATCGGTGAAGGTGTAAACGACACATCGCTTACTTTAAAATCTTCCCAGGTTTCGCCTCCGTTGTTAGAAACAGCTACCCATGCTTCAGCCTGATTGGCGGCGGTGTTACGGTTATCGTAAAAAACAACGCTTAACACACCGTTAACGGGGTCAACCGAAAGCCAGGGTTGATAGTGTGTTTTTCCCTGTCCGATGGGATCCTGATTAACACGAATAGCTGTATCCCAGGTATTTCCACCATCGGTGGAGCGAATCATATAAACATCAATATCGTTGCCGCTGTTTACGCCCGGCACACCCTTGTTAGGCCATACAATATAAATGTTGCCGCTATAGGGGCCGTTGCTGATGTCAACATCCATCACAGGAAACGAAGCTGTTCTCATGTTTTGGGGAACGCCAATGGAACGGATTCCATAAATATTGTTAATGGCTCTAAAAGCCGGTTCAAAGGTGGCGCCACCGTCGGTTGATTTACAAAAACCGATAGCTTTTTCGGTAAGCGGGCCACCATCGTAAACGGCAAAAGCAGCATACACTTCACCGTTGGGGCCACTGGAAAGATTGACTCCCTGACAGTGGCTTCCTGCGTTAACAGCATCGCTTAAAGAAATTTTAGCATCCCAGGTGTCGCCACCGTCGGTACTCCGTTTAAAAACAACCTGATTATCGTGTGGCCCGCCGAAGTCAGTCCAGGCATCATAAATATAGTTTTCGTAAGGGCTGCCCTTTTTTGTATCGACCCAAAGGTGGTTTTTGTCTGCCATGTCGTTAAATCCGCTTCCCGGTTTGGGTGCCACCTGCACTTTGATCCAGCTTGCACCCTGATCATCGGAATAAGAAATGGCCTGACCGCTGTTGTTAATATATCCGACAAGCCATCTGCCGTTGTTGTCGATGCAGGCAGCGGGGTCGCCACTGTTGTTGCCGTTTGGACCGTGAATGTCGCCATCCCATGTTTCGGCAAAGTCGAGGGTAAATAACCAGTCGGCTCCATACACCGAACCACCGTTTGGAGGGGTTGAGTTGTTGGAGTTTAAGGCTTCGTTGGCATCGTTGCGGCTTACAAAAATGGAGTTCTCACTTTGCGTTGAGCCGGCCACATCGGTAACGGGCACATCAGGTGAGTTTTCGGTAACCGACATGGGAGATTTTATTTGACTGCCGGTATAGGTGGCCGCCGCAACTTTAACATCGGGATTGCCAAGCACAAGGCCTTCGTTAATTACTTTTTTCCAATAACCCTGGTTATCAATTTTCCAGTTTATTTGGGCACGACGCTCTCTTTTGTTCTGTTTTTGATTGTCACTAATCAACTTGTTAACACTAAGGGCACCAACCCCGAGAATTACAAAAAAGAGTAAAAATTTGATTTTTTTCATTGATATAATTTTTGGTTTTAATATGAACTTGTTTATATTTTGATACGCTAATCTATTTATAAAGCTTGATTTTCCATACAGGCTTAATCAATGAAGCCCGGTTTTGAACTGCAAAAACAAATTGAATATACAATTGATTATAGGTATTTGCCATCCTTATTAAAATTTCGTCCCTGACGGGACTGTTGATATCGGTAAATTGTTTTCTATAAATATCATGTCCCTCACGGGACTAAAAATCTGTTTTCTATTTTTTTATAAAACCTTTAACAAATTAAAATAGAAAATAGCTTTTTATTTATGGTATATGACATTATCAATTTAAAAATAGTTGTAATAAATAAATGATATTAATCATAGATTTTGGCTTTCGCTTCGCCCTTAACCACCCTTATGGCGTTCATGGCCAGGGCTTTCATTTCGTCTTCACCCGGATAAACATGCACAGGAGCAATGCGGTGAACATACGAAATAACCTGATTAACAAAGTATTTATCGTAGGCAATGCCACCGGTAATCAGTATTCCGTCAACATTGCACCCCAGTACTGTTGACATAGCGCCCACCTCTTTGGCTACCTGATAAGCCATGGCATCATAAATAAGTTTAGCTTCTTTATCGCCCTCGGCAGCACGTTTTTCCACTTCGTAGGCGCTGTTGGATCCGAGATAAGCCACCATCCCGCCTTGTCCTGTAATCATTTTAAGAACCTCCTTTTCGGTATATTTACCACTGTAACAGAGCCTGACCAAATCACCCACAGGTAGGGTGCCGCTTCTTTCGGGCGA
>JALVAQ010000194.1 GCA_027011095.1 Bacteroidales bacterium | reverse complement strand
TACTATGCGCGAATAGAGGGCTTTATATCCACAGCCAGAAAGAACGATAAAAATATTTTCAACGAACTTTCTACTACCTTTGAGGGCAGCAACTTTATTACAGAATTAGCTGCTAAATAATTACAAAATATTTTTCAAAAAAAATTTGCGAAAAATAAAAATAGTGTATCTTTGCAGCCTCAATTATTGAGACACACTCCTCCATAGCTCAGTTGGTTAGAGCATCTGACTGTTAATCAGAGGGTCCGAGGTTCAAGTCCTCGTGGGGGAGCAGAAAAAGCCGCTTTTTAGCGGCTTTTTTGTTATACTAATCCCGACAGCTTTTTCCGAAAAAGATTACGGAATATGCTTTAACTATAAATAATAGAATGCCGGGAGCTTTAATTATTAATCTAAAAAGAAAAAGATGAAAAAAATTTTACTTATTGTTCTAGCCTTAATCAGCTATTTGTCGGTGTTTTCGCAGGCCGACTCTTTAATTTTAAACAACGGAAATGTAATTGTAGGCGAACTTAAATCGTTGGACAAGGGAGTTGCCGTAATTGAAACCGATTACAGCGATAAAGATTTTAATATTGAGTGGGACGGAATAAAAAAACTATATACAACAACCTCCTATTTAGTTACGCTGGAAAATGGAAAACGCGTTAATGCAAGGTTAGAATCATCAAAGCAAAATACCATTAACCTAATTGAAGAAAACGGAACAATCAACAGCGTAAAACCTGAGGAGATTGTTTTTCTGAAATCGGTTGACAAAGGATTCCTTGACAGGGTATATGCTACCATCGACATTGGTTTTGATCTTGCAAAATCAAATAACCTTTCTACCTTTTCAGCCCGAAGTACTGCCGGATATCTTGCCAACAGATGGTCGTTGGATATTAATTTTAATTCGATGTATTCAACGCAGGAAAATACTGAAGCAACTAAGCGTACCGACGGGGGGTTGTCGTACAAATTTTACCTTCCTCACGACTGGTATATACCTGTTTCAATATCCTATTTGTCAAATACCGAACAACGGCTCGATGCCCGTTATAATATTTTGGCGGGTGTTGGTAAGTACATTATTCATAGTAATCATGCTTATTGGGGAGTTGCCGGAGGTGCCTCATACAACAACGAAAAGTATTCACCAATTGACACTTCTTCTTTAAGAACAAGCAGCATGGAAGGCTATTTGGGAACAGAATTGAACCTTTTTGATATTGGCGACTTAAGCCTGATTACCACAGCAAAGGTTTTTCCGGGAATTACTGAAAAAGGCAGATGGCGTGCCGATTTCAATTTTGACATGAAATATGATTTACCGTTGGATTTTTACATAAAATTGGGATACTCGCTAAACTGGGATAACCAACCGGTTGAAGGTGCTGAAGCGGTTGATTATGTATTACACACCGGTTTTGGGTGGGAATGGTAAAAATGTTCAACCTTGCAATCGGCTTCCGGAAAAACAGCCTGCAAGAAACTTTAGGTTCTAAAAACAACCCGTTAAATTTCCACCAGTCGTTTCAATTGTTTGATTAAATTTGCCCCATGGAAGAATTAATAGAAAAACTAAAAGTTCAAATTATCGAACAGCTTAATCTCGAAGATGTTGAACCCGACGAAATAGATGCCGAAGAACCGCTGTTTGGTGACGGCCTTGGCCTCGATTCAATTGATGCACTGGAGTTGATAGTGTTGCTGGAAAAAGAGTATGGTATTAAAATTGAAAACCCCAAGGAGGGTCAGGAAATTTTTTACTCGGTAAAGAGCCTTGCTGAATATATTCAGGCTCACCAAAAATAAACCACTCATTCATGGCGGGTGATATTGTTGTTACAGGTATGGGAATTGTTTCAGCCATCGGCTTAGGCGTGATGGAAACCTTTCATTCGTTGGCGAACAGTCATACCGGCGTGCATCCCCTATCTATACTTGACACCGTGCATAAAAATGAGTTTGTAATGGGTGAAGTAAAACTTTCCCATCACGAGCTGATAAAAAAAGCCGGGGTTGATGTTAATAAACCATGGACCCGCACAGCACTGTTGGGAATTATTGCCGCCCGCGAAGCAATATCAAATGCAGGATTGCTTCCTGAAGAGCTAAAAACCACCGGCCTTATTTCGGCTTCTACGGTAGGGGGAATGGACAGGAGTGAACTCTATTACAAAGGCTTTTTAAAAGGAGAACACAAAGAAAACATCGACACACACCATGCCGGCGACAGCACTGAAAAAATAGCTGAAACCATCGGGACAAAAGGTTTTCTTTCCACCGTAAGTACAGCCTGCTCCTCCTCTTTAAACAGTCAGATTCTCGGAGCAAAGATGCTGCGCAACGGATTACTTGACAGGGTGATTGTGGGCGGAACCGATGCATTGTCGCGTTTTACTTTGAATGGATTTAATACCCTGATGATTCTTGACAGAAATCACTGCCGCCCTTTTGATGCCACTCGTTCGGGATTAAACTTAGGTGAAGGAGCGGCATTTTTAGTGCTGGAAACCGAAGCAAGTGCTAAAAAGTCACATCGTACCATTTATGCGCATCTTAAAGGTTATGGAAATGCCAACGATGCCAATCATCAAACTGCCACTTCCGATAATGGCGATGGCCCTTATCTGTCGATGCAAAAAGCGTTGAAAGTTGCCGGGTTAGCTCCGGGTGATATCGATTATATTAATGTTCATGGCACAGGCACCGAAAACAACGACCTTACCGAGGGTAAAGCACTATTAAGGCTGTTTAACGATTCTGTTCCCCTCTTCAGCTCAACGAAAGCCTATACGGGACATACCCTTGGAGCTGCCGGAGCCATTGAATCGGTTTTTTCAATACTGGCGCTTCAGCACCAGGTTGTTTTTCCCAATATTAATTTTAAAACGGTTATTCCCGAAATTAATTTAAAGCCGGTTACATCGGTTTTAAAAAAACCGGTAAAGCATGTAATGACCAACTCGTTTGGATTTGGCGGTAACGACAGTTCTGTTATTTTTGCCAGGGGTTAAAGGAAAGTTGTCTTATTTATTTTTTAAGTTGATGGTTGGATGAAGCGTTTGGGTTTTGTTTTCTTGTTTTTTTATACATTTCTCTTTTTTTCATGTAACCGTGAAAGTAAAGAGGTACATCAACATACTATTAAACAAACACAAAAGTTGCCTGATGAGTACACCGCAATATTACATTCGGTAAAAAATATCGACAGCCTCTATTATCTTACTGATAAATACGAGCAAATACTGATTCAAAAAAAGGCATCACCGCAGGAGATGGCACAGTTGTATCATAAGGCTGCCAATAAGTTTTATGCCTATTCGAAATATGAGGTAGCTAAAGAGTATTTTATAAAAGCTGAGCAAGCTTATAGAGTATCGGGAGATACACTGATGAGTATTAAGATGAGGGGTAATCAGGCAATATTAATGGATTTGCAGGGGCATTACAAGGAGGCGATTAAAACTTTTTTGGATATTTCAGAATATTTTCAAAAAACCAACGACACTTTACCTTTGGCATTTGCATACAGCAACATAGGTGTAATTTACGAAGAGTTAAAAAACCCTGAAAAAGCCATTGAGTATGCCAAAAAAGCCATACGATTAAAACTTTATGCCGGCGACACTTTAAAAACCGCTTCCAATTATAATAACATCGGTGTTAATTTTGATGAGCTGTTACACAACCCCGATTCGGCCATTTATTATTACAGGAAAGCGTTGAATATTTACAGTCGTTATCACAAAATTGAACATCTGGCAATAGTGGTCAATAACCTTGGGAGAATGTACCTTGAAAAGGATAATTTTGAAAAAGCAGATTCCAACTTTAACAGAGCCTGTACCATATTTGATTCGTTGGGAGCCGATAAGGATAAAGCGGCCGTTTTGCGTAATCAGGGTGAACTGTATTTTGCTTTGGGTAACATTGCCGAAGCCACTAAAAAGATGGAACAGTCGTATAAGCTGTATAAAATGATTGGTGTAAGTGAGGGGTTGCTAAAAACTTCGGAGCTGCTGTCGAAAATTTATTTTGCTTCCGATGATTTTGGGAAAGCAGCTGAGGTAATGCAGTTTCACAATGTATTAAAAGATTCGTTGCTCAATTTTCAAAACCAGGCCATTGTAGCCGAAATGGAAACAAAATATCAGGTTAAGGAAAAAAACCGAACCATTGAGTTGTTAAAACTTCAGGAAAAACTAAGAAACAAACAAATTAAATGGCAAGCGCTGTTTATTGGCTTAATTACAACCCTGTTGGTGTTGGTTATTATTTTATTTTATTCGCATCGCAAGCGGGCACAACTAAGTCAGCGGCAATTAAATTTAGAGCTTCAAAACTATCTTTTGCAGGTTGCCGAGATGCAGGATAAATTAAATACTAAAAAAGGTGACTGCGGAAAGGAACCCAACTTTGAGCATTTGGAAAAAGCCAATCTGTCGAAGCAGGAGATGAAAGTTATTAAGCTTATTGCCGAAGGGTATAAAAATGCTGAAATTGCCGAAAAGCTGTTTATTTCGCAAAACACGGTTAAAACCCACATTAAAAATATTTACTCAAAACTGGATGTAAAAAATCGTGTTGAAGCCTTGCGAAAACTAAATAACGAGCTTTCGTAGCCAAAGTTTATAACAGGAGGTGTTGCCATTTTTTCTGTTTGAAATTATGAAGGCCTTTTCTTTACCCAGGCCCTCACAAAATGTAAATCGCGCCACGAAACCCTGTCGCCCAATGTTTCTTTGGCCTCACCGGCAAAGGCTTCAGGGTGTTCTTCAAAAAAAGCGGAAATCAATTTTATTTGTTCGTCTGGCACCAGCCTTTCAATTGGAATGTCGCCACTTTCCACATAGGGAATGAGATGACGCTCGATGGTGCCTATGGTAAATCCTCTTTCGTTTGCAATTTGCTCAATGGTTTTGCCCGCCTGCCACATTTCAAATGTTATTTGTTTGGTGGGCTTTTTTGGTTTTTTTTCAGGAATAAAAATCGGTTCGGGTTCAAAATCTTTTTCATCACAATAATCGGTTATTATTTCCAGCAGCTCGCCGCCAAACATATCGATTTTCTTTTTACCGAGGCCTTTTATTGTTTTAAGGGCAGGCAGTGTAAGCGGCAGTTTGTTGCTAAGTTCGCGCATGGTTTTAAGAGGAATTACCATATAGTGACTCCAGTTGAGTTCCTCCACCTTGGCATCGCGCCAGTGTTTTAACCGCTGGTACAGTTCGGGATGTTCCACATTGATGCTAACCGGTGTTTTAGCCTGTTTTTTAGCTCGTTTTGTAACCGGTTTCTCAATGGCCGCTTTTGCACGTGCTTCTATGTATGATTTCACCTCAAAGCCCTGTTTGCACGATTCAAGGCAGAGCTGTTTGTATCCGGCTTCCTCCTCAACTCTATTGATGGCGTTGGTAACCGATTTCCGTACCGCTTTGTTGTCGGTGTCAACAACAATTTCACCCGTTTTATCAAGAACTATGGAGCGGATTTTTTCTGAAAAATAGGCCGAAGCTTTTTTAACCCGTTCCTGTAGCGGTTCGTTTTTTTCAGCTTCGGGGTTATTAAGCAGGAGGGTGTTAAGCTGATTTCTAAATTTTTCGGAAATTTCGGTTACCTCATTTTTTATCTTATCACCCATCCCCAACAAAATACCTTTTAAATCGACCTGCAAAACGGAGTCGTGCTCCCGTGCAAGTTTTACCGCGTAGTAAATACGCTGTTGTAAAATTTGGAAATCGAAAAGGTCGAAAAGAAGCTGTTTTTGATACGCTTGTTTCGATTTTATCAGTTCATCGGCATCGGGTTGTTGCTCTTCAAAATTTTTTGTAAAGCGCTCTACGGTAACATCGTGTTTAATGCTTGTACCGGTGATTTTACTGCTTAGTATCATTCCTTCCAGCGATTTACATCTACTCAGCGCCACGTAAACCTGTCCGTGGGCAAAGGCAGCTTGTGCATCAATAACCGCCTTTTCAAAGGTAAGCCCCTGACTTTTATGGATGGTGATGGCCCAGGCCGGTTTTATCGGCATTTGAACAAACACACCTTCCACCGATTCGGTAATCTCTTTGTTTTCTTCGTTAAGCGAATATTTTACCTTTTCCCATTCCAAAGGAACCACTTCAATGGCTTCGTCATCACCATCGCAATGCACATCAATGGAATCTTTATTAATACTGATGATAGTTCCGATTTTGCCATTGTAGAATCGTTTTTCAGGTTCGGGGTCGTTTTTTACAAACATTACCTGGGCACCTTTTTTAAGATGCAAAACCGATTCGGTAGGGAAGATGTATTCGGGAAAATTTCCTTTGATTATTGCCTTGAATTTTCGTTCTTTTCCGGGCAGTTTTGCCATTTTATCATCGTTAATGGCTTTGGCTTTGGCGTTATGGGTGGTTAAAATAATGTATCCCGGTTTTTCGAAATTAAAGT
This sequence comes from Bacteroidales bacterium, assembly GCA_027011095.1. Lineage (GTDB taxonomy): Bacteria > Bacteroidota > Bacteroidia > Bacteroidales > F082 > B16-G9. The sequence goes on along the minus strand of JALVAQ010000194.1, from coordinate 3,346 downwards.
CCGGATGATAGCGTTCGTTTAACATATTAACTACCTCAGCATCAATTTGATTATCGCGCACCTTATTTAGTAATTTGATAAAGTGCTCGTCCTTTTGCCGATATACAAAGGTTAGCTCGACCGTTACGTAATGTGTTTTTTTTAGTGCATTGCTGCTAAAGAAAAACGGGGTATCGTAGTGCTTTCGTAAAAGGCTCCATTCATCTTCTTTTACCACTGGTGCCAGCTGCTGTAAATCACCAATCATTAGCAGCTGCACTCCTCCGAAGGGTTTGTTGCGGTCGCGAAACCGTCGAAGTACCGCGTCAACGCCATCCAAAAGATCGGCACGCACCATGCTTATCTCATCAATAATAAGCAAGTCCATGCTTTTGATGATATTGATTTTTTCGCGGCTAAACCGTTGTGCCTTCGACTGATTTTCTTCGGAATTGCGGGCATGGATATACTCCGGAATCTGGGGGCCAAACGAGAGTTGAAAAAAGGAGTGAATAGTTACTCCGGCAGCATTAATGGCGGCTACTCCCGTAGGTGCAACCACCACAATACGTTTTAAAGAGTGCTGTTTAAGGTTGTGTAAAAAGGTGGTTTTTCCTGTTCCGGCTTTTCCGGTTAAAAAGATGTTTCTGCCGGTAAACTGAACAAAATCGTGAGCAAGTTGTAGTTGCGGATTATCTTTAAAATTCATACAAAACAGGCCAATAATTTAGTAAGGTTAAAAACAAAAAGTAAAGATAATTGAAAAAATGATACTTCTTTTAAAACAACTACTTTTATGTATCAATATCAGTCCGTTTATGATTAATTTTTTCTTATCCCTTTCAGGGTTTTGCCCCTGGATAATATGACTGATCTTCTCTTTCTTATCATAACAATCAGTTTTATCAATCCAATCAGTGTACTATAATGCAGGCAGATTTTGTCCTAATGGAACTGCAACATAATATTATTAGCAACATATTGCCATATTAGTTAGTGCATCAAAAAGCAGAAGGTTTATATTTACTATACTCCCCTTACCGTTACCAATGCTATTTTTTTATCAGCTTACCCGAAACCGACCATCTGTTTCCGTTTAAATGATAAAAGTAAATCCCTGATGGCAGTCTGTTTCCGTTTACATTAAACGAGCCTGTTCCCTGCTGAATGGTTTTAGTTTCCTGATAAACCTGTTTTCCCTGCGCATCAAATACCGTAAAGGTTACCGCTTCCGTTTGATGATGGCCAAACGAAATTTTTGTTTGCCCGTAAAACGGATTGGGAGAAACCAATACCGCAACAGCATCGTTTTCCATTTCCTGTGTTGAAACAAAATTGGTAACATGCATGTAAACTGGTATATCTTTACTGCCTGCTCCATCGGTAACGGCATGAATGTTTGTAATGTACAGTCCCGTATCCATACCATTATCGTTGTATGTTACCATAATTAAATCGGAATTACCCGGAATCAGCATACCCGTATCGGAACTTAAGGAGAGCCAGGGTGCATCTTCGGGAACGGTTAATTTATACGATAGGGTATCGTTTCCGGTATTGGAAAGAGTAAGGTTGCTTTCGATGGTTGAGTTGGGAGCAATTTCTTCGTGTAACAAGGCCGGGGTTGCCGTTAATATGGGGCGGTTCAGTAAAAGCTCAATGGAGTTGTAAACATTTAACCTGCCACCCGAAACGGTTTTTCCCAACAGGGTTGGCAAAGTATCTACACCTTGTAACAGATAATTTTTTATCATCAAAATCTTTTCGGCGGGATTGATTTTATAATCAGCAATAAAGGTTGAATCAGCGGCAGCTAAAATAAGTGCTATGGAACCGGTAACGTGGGGTGTTGCCATGGAGGTGCCTGTTTTGGTACCGTAGCTGTTGTTTGGAATGGTTGAAAGAATAGCCGTTCCGGGTGCTCCCAAATCAATGGCCGTATCGCCGTACCCTGCTGTATAAAGCCTGTCAGCACGGGTTGTATTGGTAACTGCAACCATGTAATCGGTGGTAAACCCGGTGGGCACATCTCCCACAACATCAATATCCCACGATGCATTGGCGGTGGCAGCCACACTCATTACACCAATCTTTCCCAGTGAATCGTACATGGCTTCCCATATTGGATAGTTGTCGGGGTTTCCCTGATCGATGCCAAACGAGTTGTTTTGCGAAACCACAAAGGCACCCGCCTGCCCGTTGCTACTGTCGTATCGTTCTCTTGCCGTATAAATATAGCTAAGGGCTTTAACAACGGTGGCTTCGTTGGTTGACGACCCCGCAATGGGTAGAACTTTCATATTCCAGTTTACGCCTGCCACACCAATTCCGTTGTTTCCTTTGGCACCTATAATACCACAAACATGCGCTCCGTGCGAGTGGACAGGAACACTGCCATTGTTGTTATAAGCATTCCAACCCACCACATCATCAACGTAGCCGTTGTTATCGTCATCGATACCGTTACCGGGAATTTCGTCCCAATTGTGTTTAAAATCCAAATCCTGATGGTTTAAGTCTGTACCTCCGTCAACTACTGCCACCACAATGGTATCACCTAAAACCGTAAGGCCGCCGTGAGTAATAGTCCAGGCATCGGTAGCATCAATGTCGGCATCAACAGTTCCGCCGTTTTGTCCGGTATTTTGTAAACTCCATTGGCCGCTAAAATTCGGATCATCGGGAATGGAGTCTAAATCATCCGCTCCTCGCAACGACAGAAAGTGATTAAACTGTGCATTGACAACCTGCTTTTTTGATTTTAATTCGTTAAGCATCGACTGCTGATTAAGTGCTTTGGTATTAAAGGTTAAAAGATAAATGTTAAACCGTTTTGAAACGGTTTCAATATTAATCAGCCCCTTTTTTTTGAGTTGTGATTTAAGAAACTGGATATTATCGGATTTATGCAGCTGAATCAAAAATTCTCCGGGGCGATGTTGTTCGGTGTTTTGACTTTTTAACGAAGTGCTGAATACTGAAAACAGGAAAGCACAGGTGATAAGGATATGTTTAATCATAGTTGAAATAAAATTAAAGATTGGAAATATTTAAATACAAAGATATGACAAATAGAGTAAATGAGATGTTGCATATTGAGAAGTTGTTAATAGTGATGTGTTTGTGGAGTAGTTAGCTTTATTAATCGTTTCAATTATTTTGTTAAAAAATCTTTATACATTGCCAATCCGGTCATTATGTTTATTGAAGTTGTTTGAAGTCTAAGATGTGTTCTGTAGACAAAGTACAGTATATTAATAAAATACATCAAAATATCAAATATTATTTTTGTGTCAAAATATATTTTTTAAACGGTCTTCTTTAATGCCAAAGGCATGAAAGAAAACTATAATCCGTGTAATTCGTG
>JALVAQ010000193.1 GCA_027011095.1 Bacteroidales bacterium | reverse complement strand
CATTTGTGTATTCCGATAGCTATCGGAAGTGGACAAAAGATATTCAGATAGTTATTGGAGGAATAAACTAATTTACTGGTTATTTCTATTGAAAACCAGACCACCTATTTAATTGAAAAGTGTACCACTTATTCACAGCTTGGCCTAAATTTCTGTTCCTTAAGTGTGGAAATAAAAAAGCGTTCCGTCAAATGACGAAACGCTTTTATCAAACAGCCTGCAAAAACTGTTATTTTATAATCTCAACGCTACGTTTTACAAACTCGCTCAACTCTTTTCCCTTTAAAAGGTTTTTTGAAAGGCGAGCCAAATCGTATAGTTGTTTGATGACTTCATCTTTTTTTGCATCCTCTTTTTCATCGGCCAGTTTGGTAACAATGGGGTGGTTAGCATTAACAACAAGACTGTAAGTGTCGGGTAATCCGCCCAAGCCCATCATACCGCTGCCACCAAGAGCTTCCATATCTTTCATGCGGCGCATAAACTCGTTTTGAGTAATTAATACAGGTGCATCGGTTTCACTGAGGTCTTCAAACGAAACTTCAAACTGTTTGCTGTCCACGTTGCGTTCAAAATCTTTTTTCAAAGCCTCTTTTTGTTTTTCGTCAAGCTTTGAAGGCATTTTATCCTCCTTGTTGATAAGCTTGTCGATGGTGTCGGCATCCACACGGGCAAAGCGTGACTTTTCAAATTTTTGCTCCAGCGTGTTAATAAAATGGTTGTCAAGCACACCATCCATCAGTAAAACATCGTAGCCGCGTTCTTTGGCAGCCTCAATATACGAAAACTGCTCGTCAGCATGATTGGCATAAAGATAAACCAATGTGTCATCTTTGTCCTTCTGGAAATTCTCAATTTTTGCTTTATACTCATCGAAAGTAAAATATTTTCCTTCGGTGTTTTTCAGTAGTGCAAATTTTACCGCTTTATCCCAAAACTTTGGCTCCGATATCATTCCATACTCAATAAAGGTTTTGATATCATCCCATTTAGCTTCAAATTTTTCACGGTCTTTATTGAACAATTCCAACAATTTATCAGCTACTTTACGGGTAATGTAGCTCGAAATCTTTTTTACGTTGGCATCACTCTGCAAGTAGGAACGGCTTACATTAAGTGGAATATCGGGCGAGTCGATTACCCCGTGCAACAGGGTTAAAAAGTCGGGAACAATGCCTTCGACCGAGTCAGTAATAAACACCTGGTTGCTGTAGAGTTGAATTTTATTTTTTTGTAATTCGATATCGTTTTTAACCTTGGGGAAGTATAAAATTCCTGTCAGATTAAATGGGTAATCAACATTCAAATGAATGTGGAAGAGGGGTTCTTCAAACGACATGGGATACAACTCACGGTAAAATTTGTTGTAATCCTCGTCGGTTAAATCGGTGGGGTTCTTTTTCCAAATTGGATTGGTGTTGTTAATAATTCTGGGACGTTTAACCTTTTTTGTTTTTGGTTTTCCGTCTTTGTCTTTTTCCCCTTCAATCTCTTCTTCCACCTCTTCTTCACCAAACTGAATGGGCACGGGTAAAAATTTGCTGTATTTGTTTAACAGTTCCTGTATTTTGTAATCTTCGAGGAAGTCTTTGTTTTCATCGTCGATATGCAAAATAATTTCGGTACCGCGATCTTTTCTGTTTCCTTCGGTGATGGTATATTCGGGACTTCCGTCGCACTCCCAGTGAACGGCTTTGGTGCCCGGTCCTTTTTTGTAGGTTTTGGTGTTGATTTCTACTTTTTCCGACACCATAAAGGCCGAATAAAATCCAAGGCCAAAGTGGCCGATAATGGATTTTTGGTCTTCTTCCGAAATGTCCTTGAATTTTTCAATAAACTCTTCGGCTGACGAAAAAGCTATTTGAGTAATGTATTTTTCAACTTCATCGGCAGTCATCCCGATTCCTCGATCGATTACCTTTAGTGTTTTTTTCTTTTTGTCAACCTCTACTTTAATGGTAAGGTCGCCCAGCTCCTCTTTAAATTGTCCGATTGATGCCAACGCCGATAGCTTTTGAGTGGCATCTACTGCATTAGAAATCAGCTCTCTTAAAAATATTTCGTGGTCGGAATAGAGGAATTTCTTGATGATTGGAAATATGTTTTCCGTTGTTACGCCAATTTTTCCTTGTCTTTTTTCCATGGTCTCTTTTTTTTATGTTTTGGTTTGGTGATTGACAAAACCTGTGCCATTGGAACAAGGGTGACAAAATGTCTTTTTGTCGGGAATGTGTTCAATAAAGCTGTTTAAAACATCAAGTCAATTAGCTTTTGAACATTGTCGCCATTGTTGTAGATTAAACCCAGCAGGCGTTTGCGTTCCCGGATGTCGTTATTGGTAAACGATTTTGAAAAGATCTTTTTTATGGTGGCTCGCATTTTCGATGCTTCGTTGGCAATGATAGTAAGGTTATCTAGTTTGCTGCCCGACAACATTTTATCGTTTACAAGGCAGAACCTGCCATTGTATAAGGTATTCAGCAGCTTTAACTTTAGCCCGGTGGCCTGCGAAGTGATGGCCACGTTAATGTGTGCTTCCACAATTAACTTGTCCAGCATTTCATCGTCAGGATTTTCGATAAGCTCGATGTTCGGGAAGTTTTTAATAAGCTGAACCAGATGCTTCGGAGGATTTAAACCGGCAACTTTTAACTGATAAGGGAGGCCGTTAAATACCTTAGTGGCCAAATATTTAACCGCATTATAATTTTCTGAAACCGATAGGTTTCCGTGATATAGCACATAATCTCCTTTGCCGGTTTTACAACCGATTTTGGTGTGAGGATGAAAAGCCGGAATAAACTCAACTTTATCGAATTTGGATGCAAAATAGTTATAATCATTTTTTGAAATGGCGATTAAGGCATCGGCTTTATCCAGCGTGTGTTCGTATCTTTTAAGTTTGGCAGCTTCGTTAAAAAAGTAGTATTTTTTAAAAAGATCGGCCTCTGCTTTACCAAGGTTCTGGTAATAATCGTGTTCAATATTATGTGTCCTGACAAACCTTTTACGGCCGGTAAACCTGGCATCGGTAAGCAGGGCGCTGGTGTGAATTCCCTCCATTAGAATGGGATAATTGTCTTTTAACAGATTGGTAGCCAACTCTTCCGAAACGCGGGTACTAACAATATAGGGGATATTTTTAAAGAGGTGTTTTTTTGAGATATCTCTTTTATAGTAATTGACTTCATAAAAAAGTTTTTGCAAAGTACCGTTGTAAGACCTGCCGTATTCAAAACAGTGGAGATGTACGTTGATGCCTTGTTCCGAAAGTTCTTTAGCTTTGTAAAAAACATCAATCACGCCGCCGTAGTTGGCAGGCCAAGGAATATCAAATGAGATAATATGAAGATGTTTTTCAGGCATATTTGCTGTAAACTTGTTTAATGGTTTCCGACTCTTTTTCCCAGGTCAAATTTTCAGCGGCAAAGGTAATATTCCTTTTCCACTTTTCTAACTGTGGCTTATTATTCATTAATTTTTTTACCTTTTCAGCAATTTCAGCGGGCTTATGACTTGGAATAAAGTCGCCAATATTGTATGTTTCAATCACTTTTCTTATTTCCGGAAGGTTTGAAGCCAATACCGGAATGCCAGCCTGAATGTAATCGAAAATTTTGTTTGGAAGGCTAAAGCGATAGTTCAGGTTGGTGTCCTTGTCGAGGGTTAATCCCAAATCGGCGTTGGCGGTATATTGCATCAAACTGTTGTAGGGTTGGCGGGGCTTAAAAATTACTTTTTCCTTAATATCAGGATGATTTGCCATTTTTTTTAGGGTGTCAATCACATCTCCTCCTCCAACAAAAAGCAATAAAGCACCATCAATATACTTCATGGCTTCCACCATCTGCTCCGAACCCCTGTGCATGTTAATGCCCGAGCCTTGTAAAATCATAATAAATTTATCATCGGGCAGTCCAAGCTCCTTTCTGGTTTTTGTTTTGCCAACCGATTTTTTAAAGGGAATATTTCTGACCACATTCACCTTTACGCCGTACTCTTTTTCAAAAAGGTCGGCAATGGATTGGTTAACGGTAAAAACATCGGTAAGCTGCGGGAATATTCGTTTTTCGATACTTTTCCATATTTTTTGAACTGCCGGGCGGTTTACAAGTTCGGGGACTTCCGTAAAATATTCATGGCTGTCGTAAACAAGCGGTTTGCCTTTTATTTTAGCCGACAGATAGTTTGGTAAAAGGGTGTCGAGGTCGTTGGATGTTAGCAAGTCAAACCGGTGAAACAGCAGGAAAAAAAAGAGCCGCATATTAAATTCCATGTAAAAAAGAGGCCCTTTGGTAAACATCAGTTTCATTCTGTGGTACGAATAGGGGCGGTTATCCATGGGTGGGCTGTCGGGTAGTTTACGTCCCGTCAGCAATACGTCAAATCCCATTTGGGTGAGTGTCAGGCATGTTTTATGAACCCGTTGGTCAGTAACCAGGTCGTTTATTACCGATACAATTATCCTTTTGCCCAAAATAACGATTTAATGCTGTAAAAATATCCTATATATTTTTAAACACCAAAATTTATAAATTATTGTATGTAACCCCCTATCTTTGCAGTATGGTTATAAAAAATAATGTTTCTTTAAAACCTTACAACACTTTTGGTGTTGATGCCCGGGCACGTTATTTTGCTGAAGTAAAATCAGTTTCCGATTTAACAAGAGCACTTTTGTTTATCAATGAAGAAAAGGTTCCTTTTTTGGTTCTTGGCGGCGGAAGCAATGTGCTGTTTAAGAATAATTATGATGGAATGGTGTTGCTAAACCGGATGTCGGGGATTGAACCGGTTAAAGAAACGGCATCGGCTGTTTGGCTGAAAGTTGCAGGTGGCGAGCCGTGGCCTGATTTGGTTGATTATTGCGTTGAGCAAGGGTTGGGTGGCATTGAAAACCTGAGTAATATTCCGGGAACCGCAGGCGCAGCCCCCATACAAAATATTGGTGCTTACGGTGTTGAGGTAAAAGAGGTTGTTGAGGAGGTTGAGGTGTTTGATTTGCAAAAGGGTCAAATTGATATCTTGTCAAATAGTCAATGTGAGTTTGCCTACCGGAGCAGTGTGTTTAAAACATCAGCCAGGGGGCGCTGTTTTATTTTATCGGTAAAATTTAAGCTTTCGAAAAATCCGGCAATAAATCTTAGCTATACTCCATTAAAAAAAATGTTTGAGGGCAGAAAGGTTCAATCTGTTTCTATAAAAGAGGTGAGTGCAGCAGTTAAGCAAATCAGAAAGTCAAAACTGCCCGATCCTGAAAAGATAGGTAACGCCGGAAGTTTTTTTAAAAATCCGGTGGTATCATCCGGCGAGCTTCAAAACCTGCTCAAGAAATATGGTGATATGCCGTATTATCCGTTTGGTGAAAATAGTTTTAAGCTTGCTGCCGGTTGGTTAATTGAGCAGTGTGGTTTAAAAGGAAAGCGCATGGGCGAAGCGGGCGTTCACGAAAAGCAGGCGCTGGTTATTGTAAACTACGGGCATGCCTCGGGAGAGGAGATACTTAATCTTGCTATGGAGATAAAACAAACCGTTAAAGCTGAGTTTGGTATTGAGCTTGAGTTTGAAGTTAATGTTGTTTGATAAATTTAGTGAAATGTACCCATATAAAACCCTGTTTGATTTTACAAAATCGGTATTTGAGCGTATTGGGTTAAAGGAAGAAGAAGCCCGTCAGGCTGCCGATATATTAATGCGTGCCGAGTTGCGTAATATTTCAACCCACGGATTGATGCGCCTGCCCGAATACATAAACCTGTGGAAAAACAGGCGCATTACGATTACCCCCGATTACAGGGTGGTACATCAAACCCCTTCGACGGCGCTGGTTGACGGAGGCAAAGGCCTCGGACTGGTTACCGCCCCCAAGGCCATGCGCCTGGCCATTGAAAAGGCAAAAACCGCCGGCACAGGCTGGGTGGCTGTTCGCAATTCGTACCACTACGGCATAGCCGGTTATTATGCCATGATGGCGCTAAAAGAGGATATGATTGGCATTAGCATGACCAATGCCAATCCGCTGGTGGCTCCCACCTTTGGGTTGCATGGCATGCTTGGAACCAATCCCATTGCCGTAGCCATTCCCACCCACCGGCAGCCGCCGTTTGTGGCCGATTTTGCCACGGCACCCATTGCCCGCGGCAAACTGGATGTGATGGAAGAAAAGGGCAAAACGCCTCCCGAAGGTTTGTTGCAGGATGAAACCGGAATGCCAACCACTAACCCGGGAATTTTAAAACGGAACGGTGCTTTGCTAACCTTGGGAGGAAGTCTGCAAACGGGAGGCCACAAAGGGTTTTGCCTTACAGCGGTGGTAGATATTCTTTCGGCGGTGCTGCCGGGTGCCAATTTTGGCCCTATGGTAGTGCCTACCCTCGGATATGTTAAAGATAAAACCGGTAGTGAGGATAAGGGGATAGGCCATTTTTTCGGGGCCATACGTATTGATGCTTTTCAAACGGCAGAGGATTTTAAAGCATATATGGACAGCTGGATTGAAGCGTTCAGAAATGCTGAAACCATTCCCGGACAGGAAAAAGTTATTATTCCTGGTGACCCTGAGCGTGAAGCTGAAAAGATAAATATGGAAAAGGGTATTGCTTTGTCAGTCAACACCTTGTATAAGCTGAAACGGATTTCGGAAGAGCTTGAAATACCGTTTATTTAATTTTACGAGGTAATTGCGGCAGTGATGGGAGTGGCAACCCTTGCTGCGGCAGGCCGATGTGTAGCAGGGCAGGCAGAGCGACCAACGGAAGCTACTGCCGGCACTTTGCGAAACGCGGCACTGCCGATGTAAGGTTATAACGGACAGCACGGTACTGCCGCCCAAAAACTTTAAGTTATTTAGTCGATTTTTAACCGCTCTTTAAACGGTAAAAACGTCATAAAGTCGGCGTGGTGCACCACGTAGGCTTCGGTGGTACGTTTTATCATGTTGCCTTCGCCGGCATGAGCAGCGATGATGTGACAAACTTCGGCAGGCACACCGGCTTCTTCGGCGAGGCTTACGCCCGAAAAGGGGTGACGCACGTATTTACCGTAGTTGCCCTGAATGGCGTTTCCGTCCTTGTCGAGTTCGTATTCAAGCAGTTTTCCCACATCGGCAAGGATGGCGCCGGCAATTAAAACGTCCATGTCAACGGTTAATTCGCCGTGGTACATGTCGTTGATTTTTTGGCCGGCATCGCGGGCAATGTGAACCACCGAGCGCTTGTGGTCCATAAAGGTTACCTTTAAATCGGGGCCCACCAGCAGGGTGAAGGGTATGCGGTTCAGGTCATCGGGTGTTAACACACTGCGCTCCAGTGCCAGTTGCCAGGTTTTGGCTGTTTTCTCGCGCAGGTCTTTGTTTTTAATCCACTCCAGCTCGGGCCAAAGGGCTAATATTTCGTTGTTCATAATATTTTTTTATTAGCTGGCATTAGCTCACAGTTTTAAACTGTGAGCTAATGCTAATATGAGCTAAAAGCTACAATCAGATTACAGTTTTTCAATTATTGCATCGGCCATCTGTTTGGTGGATGCTGCGCCATTTTCAACCACATCGGGTTTGCCGCGCATCTTCATCATGTCGTAGGTACGTGTTTTGCCTTCGGCAATAACATCGGCTACGGCTTTACGTATTTTTGCAGCCATATCGTTTTCGTTGATAAAATCGAGCATCATACAAGCCGACTCAATCATGGCGATGGGGTTGACAATAGATACTGGATAGTCGGCATACTTGGGTGCCGAGCCGTGGGTGGGTTCAAAAACACCTATTCCGCTATCGGGGTTAAATTGTGCCGAGCATGCAAAACCAAGCCCGCCGATAAGGCCGGCAAAACCATCTGAAACAATGTCGCCAAACATATTGCCGGCAACAATTACTCCATAGTCTTCAGGGTTTTTGGTGAGCCACATCATTTGGGCATCGATGTTGGTGTTCCACAATTCAATATCGGGATAATCGGCTTTTTGCATCTGTTGTGCCATTTTATACATCATGCCCGATGTTTCGCGAATAACATTGGGTTTTTCGCAAACGGTAACCGATTTGTAGCCGTATTTTTTAGCGTGCTCAAAAGCTCCTTTTAAAATACGTTCGGTGGCTTTTTTTGTGAAGATGCGGGTAGAAACGGAAACTTCTTCTTTGGGTGCGTTGCTGAAATTTTTTACAAATTTAGGATGTGTCATCAATGCTTCGTAAACCTTTTCCGGTGGGTTCGACCACTCAACTCCACCATATAATCCTTCGGTATTTTGGCGGAAGATTACCACATCTACTTTGGGTTCTTCAATACCTCCGTCAGCACCACGGCGGATAAAATTCAGCGGATTGCCGGTGTAGGTGTGACAGGGACGCATACAGATGTCAAGGTTAAAGTGTTGCCTTAAGCCTACAATGGGTGATGAGTAAACAAGGCCTTTTTCCTGTAATTCAGGGGCAAGCTCTTCAAAAGCAGCATCTTTTGGTTTTGAAGTAATGGCACCAAAAAGGGCTATTTTGTGCTTTTCCAACAGGTCGATGGTGCGTTGTGGCAAAGGGTTGCCTTCGGTTTTCCAGAATTCCCAGCCGATGTCGCCTTCAACATAATCGGCTTCAAATCCGGCTGCTTCCAGTACGCGAAGGGTTTCGTCAAGGACTGCTCTTCCGATACCGTCGCCGGGAAGGGTTACAATGGTTCTTTTCGACATAATAATATTTGTTTTTAGGGTTGTTCAAAAAAAATATATGAGTTCGGGAAAAAATAATGCTTGTTTCCCTCACTCATAATTGAATGGCAAATATACAAAGGCAACTTATTGGCTCGGCATTGTGAGGAAAAAAAGATGATGGTTATAATTGCTCACAGTTACAAACTGTGAGTAGAGTGTGTGGTGTAATGTGATAATAATAGTAATGGCAGCTCAAAAAAGATGTATTTAGCCAATGTTGGCTCACAGTTGCAAACTGTAATTTGGGTGCAATTAGCAAATGGTGGCTCACAGTTGCAAACTGTGAGCAGAATGTATTTATTGCAAACTGTGAGCTATAGTTATTTGGAAAGTTTTTTGTAATAGGCAGCTTTCTTTTTGTCGTCAAGGCGGTTGTAACAGCGGCTGAGTAACCTGGCGGTGGCCGGCGTGGGGTTAACTTTGTAAAGTCGTTTGCCGTATGTTAACGATTTTTTATAGGTTGCCGAAACCTTGTCGAGGGCTTTTAGCAGGTGTGCATATTGTTTGCGGGTTTTGTGTGCTTCGTAATCTTTTAGTTCCTTTTGATAGCGGTTTTCGGCTTTCCAAAAGTAGTAACTTGCCAGCCAGTTTAATGCTGTTACGTTGTTATTGTCCTTTTGCAGAAGCTCCTTCGAAAGGGCAAGACAGGTTTCGTTGTTTTTTAGTTTACTATTGATTAACAGATAGTTTTCGATATTTGAAATGTTTTGTTGTTCTTCCTGGGGCAAGGTTTTCCATAAAGCAACGGCCTTTTCCAAATTATCGCTTTCAACATACAGTTGGAGCAGTCTTTTGTTGGCATAAGTTATTTGTTTTCCCTTAGGAAACTTTTTTAAATAAGTTTCAAGGTTAACAAGCTCCAGCGAAAGGTTATCTTTTTTACGGTAGATATTGGCTAAAGTAAGGTAAGTATCTTCGTTATTGAGGTCGGAATAGTCAGCTTTTTTTAAATAGTCGATGGCTTTATCGGTTTGGCCCAGTTTTTCGGCTGCCATACCTGCATTGGTATATGCCGGGCAGGTTTTCGATGCTCCTTTGTGCTCGTAGCTTTGGATGATGTTTTCCCATAGACCGA
>JALVAQ010000192.1 GCA_027011095.1 Bacteroidales bacterium | reverse complement strand
AATTCCGGGAATGGTACGCGAAACTATTTTTGTCCCGTCGGGGATGTCTTTAACAATCACCGATTTATCCAAAAACCGAACCGGATGAATGGCCATCAGTTTCAGTGTGCTGTCGGGCAGAATGGTGTATATGCTTTTGTTTTCGATAAGAATGTTTCGGGGAATTTCAAAAACACTGTTTACCGAACCTCCGGCAATGCGCGCTTTGATAAACATACCCTCACGCAATCCCTTGTCGGATGACTCTGCAATAATTGTAACGGTTTGAGTGTTAATGTCGATGGCCGGATTGATGCGGGTTATGATGCCGTGCCAGATAGTACCGTCTTCGGGCGAAATAATTTCAACGCTATCGCCAATGGCAACTAAATTGGCATCAGCAGCACTAACGGAAAGTTCTATTTCAAAAACATCGGTATTACTGAAAGTGCCTATTTTTTGGCCGGCTCGAATCAATGTTCCGGGATTAACATTCGACTCGGTTACAACACCGTTAAACGGAGCAGTTATGCTGTATTTTTCCAACCGGGCTTCCTGGTTACGAATGCTGTAAAACGAGCTGTAGATTTTTCGTCCCGTGATAAAAAATTTCTCCTTTTTCGAGTTTACAGCCGGCAACGGATTCAGCCTTTTTTCAATATCGAGTGAGGTAAGATAGTTATACCATTTGTTAAATTCATCGGGGAACTCCAGTTTTAGGTCAGGCAGTAAGGCTGTTATCTGGTTTTCAAAGTCGCTGCGTTTGGCCAGTAGGCTTGCCCTGAATTCGGAATCATCGACGTGAATCATCAACTCGCCTTTGTTAAAAGCAACACCTTCTCTGAAATTCTTTTTCAAGGGTTGCAAAACGCCGTTTACTTCCGAAAAGATGTCAATTCGGTTTTTTGCTTTTACCTGCCCCATGGAGGTTACCGTTAAAGGTACCGTTTGGTTTTTGACTACCATAAAAGGGGCAATAACTTTGGTTTGGTGCACTTTTCGCTTGGGTGCCTTTTTCATTTTTGAGATGTAGATAAATCCGAAAACTCCAATACCGAGTATAATTACGGAGATAATCCATGTTTTTCTAACTGTCATTTTTTTATTTGTATGTTTTACAAACCGGAAACCAATTGATATCGAAACATTTTATAAAAAGCCTGAATAAACTTTTGTACATTATTATGTTGGACAACAACAGACCCGGCTTTATTCCTCTTAAATTTATTAAAATTATATATTAGTTGTGCTTACAACTTTTCTTCCATTCTGTTGGTTTGCTCAATTATTTTTTTGATTGTATTGATGGTGGTGTCGAGTTCTTCCTGACTGAACCCCTTTTCCAGCTCCGCCCTGATTTCAACAAACCGGGGCATGATCATGGCCAGATGTGCTTTTCCCTCTTTGGTGAGATAAAGTCCTTTTTTGCGTTTATCATCTTTTGAACTAATGCGAACCACCTTGTGATGATCTTCTAAAACACTTATTGCACGCGTAATAGAGGTTTTGTCCTTATTCATACTGCTTGCCAGTTCCTGCTGACTAATACCTTCGTTGGCATGAATAATTTTAAGCAATATAAATTGCTCAAAAGTAAGGTCGGAACCCTCCTTATGAAGAATTTTAGTAATCAGGTTGAAAAGTTTAAGGTGGGCATGTGCCAGCCACTTTCCAATAAAATCGTCTTGCTTTGTATCCATAAAAATAAATTAGATGTATATGCAACTAAAACGACGGCAAAAGTAATTTTTTATTACAACTTGATACGATTTTTTTTATTTTTATCAATAAGGCCGGGCAAATAGTCGAATTGCATTTCACACTTAAACAAATCTGTTACCCTATCTGTTACCCCCCTTTTACATCTCTCCTCATTTATTGTATCTATTTTTGTAATTTAGAACTTGAATAAATAAAAATCGCAACAAGCTAAATTAATTAATCTTACATGAATTGAAAACAATTGTATTATG
This sequence comes from Bacteroidales bacterium, assembly GCA_027011095.1. Classification (GTDB taxonomy): domain Bacteria; phylum Bacteroidota; class Bacteroidia; order Bacteroidales; family F082; genus B16-G9. Next base: position 871 of record JALVAQ010000192.1, on the reverse strand, counting down.
AAAAAAATTTTAACATTAATCATTATGGCAAGCCTGGCCTTTACCATGCAGGCGCAGGATATTACCAATACGTTGAGTGGTAACACCGGCAATTTTAAAATAAACAAAAGTGACGGAACATCCAATTTATTCACAATAAGTGAAACAGGCGACCATATTATGCAACTTGGTAATCAAGACAAATCCTTTACTATTAAAAACGCCAATGGTAACCCTATTTTTATAGTTGATGATTTGGCCAATTATCCTGATTTTTCAATGTTACGGTTAGGACATGCTGATGTGAACTTCCTCAGTGGTGATTTCGCACATATACAGCTTCAAGCTACAGGTGCAGATGGTAATGTTGATGCTAATAATTTACGGTTTGTTGGTATAGAAGTGTTAAACAATTTAGAAGGTTATTATTCAAGAGGAACCATTAATAATCGAACAGCAGTACAAGATGATGATGCAATGCTTTTCATTAAAGCATGGGGCCATGATGGTACAACAAACAGGCTTTCCTCTTTTATAGGATTTAAAGTGGATGGAACTCCTGCAAATAATTTAGTACCAGGAAAGATAATTTTTGCAACAGGAACAGCATCTGCTGCCCCTGCAATAAGGATGACTATTAAAAATAATGGTAGAGTTAACATTGCAACAGTTCTTAATTTAACACCCGGTTCTGCTCCTTCTACACCTGAAGAGGGGGATATATATTATGATAGCAGTACACATAAGGCCCGCTGTTGGAATGGTACTTCTTGGAATGACTTATGGTAATCAATTATTTGTATATCCGCAATCACTAATAATTCAATATAATTGCTTATCTTTGAAGAAAATAAAGATTATGAATATATTTAATTTTACAGCACATTTTAAT
>JALVAQ010000191.1 GCA_027011095.1 Bacteroidales bacterium | reverse complement strand
ATATCTGCTTTATCCAGCCCATCTCTAAAAATGGATTTTCTTAAATTATCACCTGGTAAAATTTTTCGTTTGTCAATCCAAACGTTTATATAGCAATCTTCTAAATCTGCAACAATAGGTTCAATTAATGTTTCTTTATCCTCTGAAGAATGGCTTACAAATACAAGTATTGATTTTCCCATATTTTTTTTCTTTAATTTATTTGGTGCTTTGTTTCTATTCAACCTCTGATTTCAATTTATTCAATAAAGCTTTAATTTTTTTTAAATAATTAGGCAAATCAGATTCAACATACTTCCAAAAGTCTTCAAATTGAAATTGACTCCCATCGTGTATTACGCCTGATACAAGAGGGTTACTCAACTCTTGTTCTATGAATCTAGTATGTGTAATCATATTATCCATGGCTCTACTTCTATCATTTTTGCGTGACGCATTCTTTGAATCATATTTATAGTCTTTGTATCAAATTGGCATACTCTAAGCTCGTCTGGATTTACCTGCTCGAACGTACTGCTCGGCACGTGCGGGTAATCCGGATGCTCCGGATTCCTTATTACATTAATAATAAGACTATAAATCCTCCTTCAGATTGCCCGCCTGAATGACACAGTCTGGGAGACAAATATGAAAGAGCGGGGGTAATTACTATTGGTGATTCACTTTTATAACATGCTTCACCTCATTTTCCAGGTTTTCATCGGCCATGGAAGCGGGTGCAATGGCAATGGTAGCATCTGGATTTAAAATGATGTAGGTGGGAAAAATTTTAACCTCATAGGCATCCAGTACATCAATACGCTTGCCCACGTATATTACAGGCCAGTCGAGGTTTTGCTTTTTTAATAACAGCGTAATTTTTTCGGGATGGCTGCCATAAACAAGCATCACGATTTTAAGTTTGTTTCCCATCCGCGAAGCTAAATCTTTTAAAAAATCAAGATGGGCAAGGCATACATGACAATCGGCCTTCATAAAGTCGAAAATAACCACCTGCCCCATAAAATCTTTAGGGGAAAGCATTTTACCGCTGGAAACAGGTAATTGAAAATCGGGTGCCGGTGTGCCGGAGGAAAGATGCGTTAAACGAAGGATGTAATTACCGGCAATTTTAGCATTCAGCTTATTATTACTTTGTTTTTTAATTTGTTTTAAAATTTTTAGTACTCCCTCCTTTGAAAAATCGGGGTTGCCATAGTAACCGGCAACGGTTTGCATCATAACCAACTCCATAAGTTTTTTATCGCCTGCAAGCAAACTATCCTTTAAAAACACAGCTTTAAAGCCGGACAACGAACCTGCACGAACAGCCTCAACCAGTTGATTGAAATAGCGTCCGTAAAACTGCCGCACCACATATTCCTTAAAAACAGCATGGAAGAAATCGGTGTACTGAATGTTGTTATAATAAACAGGTTTATTAGCAAAGTACTCTTTTACAATGGTTTTTGTACTTTTCTTTTTACTCACCCATTCCAGTTGTGCCATCGAATACTTTACATAGGTATTAAAATACAAATTATCAACACCGGCAAATTGCTCTTCAACTTTTTTTCTTAGCTGAAAAATAACCGCCAAATCACGATTTCGGTATATTTCATCAAAATGGCTGACCACAAAAGTGTTATACAAAACATTAAATTGCTGAAGGTTCTCGTTTAACCCGCCGTCGCTGGCAACCATATTAAATTGCAAAGGAAGCTGATCGTAAACCGATCCTTTTTTTGACGTATCCGGAAAGACATCAAACCGGTAGGAGGCTCCCGGTTTAAGATAAAACTCTCCATCCAACAGTTCTACCGACAGCCAGGCATAGTTGGTTTTGTTATAATTGAACGAAAGCGAAAAATTACCCTCTTCGTCGGTTAATGTTTGAGCGATGGTTTTTTTCAAATGCGAAAACTGATCGGCATATACTTTTACACGAATCTGCTCAAAAACACGGCCTTTCGCTTGTCCGCTAATGGTTACCTTTTGCGCAAATAACACAACAGGAGCAACTATTAACAGGGTAAAAAAATATATCAAACTTTTATTCACGTAGTTACTCATTATTGTGGGGTCGCACTTTATTTAAGTCTTTCTGTATTCTTGTAATTTACAAATAGATATACCAAATAAATTACATCGTTACCTATTTCATAAAAAATAGAGGTCTGCTTGCTTAAGACAGCTTTCCTAAGTCTTGGTTGAAATGTTGATACCGGAAACATTCGGGGATTTCTTTTGATGATATCAATTTGCTTTAACAACTTTTTTTTAAAGTTATCAACTTCTCTCTGAGTCCATTTAGTTGCTAAATAATCAATTATCTCTTCGAGATTATGAATCGCCTCTTCGGTCCAAAAGATTTTATAGTCCATACCTTCTCTTTACATCTTCGTGCGAGACTATTCTTCCTTCATCAATATCTTTAAGCCCTCTTTGAATTCCCTGATTTTGTTGCTCTGTTAAATCATTCCACCAATCATGATTTGCAAATCTTGATTCTTTGACAACCATTAAATAATTTAGCGTTTCTAAATCATTAAGCTTTGTGAGCCATTCAATTAGTTCAAGTTTTATGGTCTCCTGTTCCATTTTTTAATTTTTATTCAAAGTTACTATTTTTTTTTTCAAAACAATCAATTTCATTTGATTTCTTTGAATATCCCACAACAAAAGAAACGCAACAACCGGCCTCCTTATTATTATGGCCTTAATATTTCAAACATTCCATCTTCTCCCATCTTAATAACAGTGGAAGGCTTTAAGGTTTTTATGCGGGAATGGAACAAATCGACCACGTAATCAACTTTATTAATTAAATCTTTAGATATGTTACCAAAAGTTACCGGCGACGCCTCACCGGAAAGGTTTGCAGAAGTTGACACAATGGGCTTTCCAAATTGACTTACAACTGCCGAACAGTACTCGCCATTCACCACTCTGATGGCTATGGAACCATCTTTTGCCACAAGATTTTTTGCCAGATTTTTCGCTTTGGGATAGACAATGGTAAGGGGCACTCTGGTTTTTTCTATTAAGTCGTATGCAATTTCTGGCACTTCAACCACATAATCCTTTATTTTTTCCTTACTGTCAAGCAAAATAATCATGCTTTTTTCGGTGTCACGCTTTTTAATTTTATAAATGCGCTGTACAGCCTTGCTATTGGTTGCATCGGCGCCAATTCCCCATATGGTGTCGGTTGGATATAAAATTACTTTGCCCGCTTTTAAGGCTGCAACCGAGTTTTCAATTTCCTGTTGAAGATTATTCATTAATTATTCTGTTATTTTTTCTACTTGATGTAATGTTTCTAAAAGCCTGTCATTTTCAATGGTATTGGCACAATCGAAATGTTTTTCGGGGCATGCTTTTTTTCCGTGAAGCCCACAAGGCCTGCACGTTAACTTTTTATTGGTTTGGATAATAAAACTTTTTTCAGAAAGCGGCCCAAAGCCAAATTCGGGAACGGTTGAGCAGTAAATGGCCGCCACCCTGGCATTCATGGCCGAAGCGAGGTGCATGGGTGCCGAATCGTTGGTATAGTTAAGCAAGGCATCTTTTATCAATGCAGCCGACTCTAAAAGCGACAGCTTTCCCGCAAGGTTTAAACAATTGGTGTGCCCCGACTGAACGATGATATCGTCACAATGCTTTTTATCCTTTGCCGACCCCAAAAAGTACACCGTGGTTCCTTCGTCCACCGACGCCACAAAGTCAATCCATTTTTTTTCGGGATACTGTTTTGTAAACCACAACGAGGCCGGTGAGACGGTTATATATTTTTTTGTTTTATACTGCGACACTCTGGCAAAGTCGTGTTTTGAAGGGTATAACGCCGGCTTAACAACACTTTCATCGGTAAGATGCCGGATTAAATTTAAATTTCGTTCAACCTCGTGCGGATTGTTTTTACCTTTACCAATTTTATGTTTTACTCTTTTGGTAAAAAAAAGCGACAACGGATTTTTGCTAAAACCAACCCTGTGTTTGGCACCTGACAAAGCTGTTATCAGACCTGACGAAGCAAAGCGCTGGGTATTAACCACTAAATCGTATTTGTTTTCTCTGACAATTTGAATCAGCTCTTTGAGATGATGATATTTTTTTTCGGTTTTATCCCACACCATCACAAACTTAAGGTGTGGATGTCCGCGAAGCAAATCCTCGTAACCGTACTTGAGCAAAAAATCAATACGCGCTTTCGGAAAAAACCCATGAAGCTTTTCAATAAGCGGAGTGGCAAGAATTACATCTCCCAAAGAAGCAGTTTGTATAATAAGTATTCTCTTCAAATTATGTTATAAAAAATCGAATGAAAAAATAGTGACCAAAGATATTGACATAAGGTTGTATCGCTTTTAAAAAAAAATTACACTGCCACATTAAATTCCCTTAGCGCATTGTTTAAGGAGGTTTTCAAATCGGTTGAAGCCTTTCGCTTCCCAATTATCAATGCACACGAAACCTGATAATCGCCTGCGGGAAAATGTTTGGTATAGCTTCCGGGTATTACAACCGAACGATCGGGTACAAATCCGTTGAATGTAACCGGCTCCGCACCGCTTACATCAATAATTTTGGTTGATTTTGTAATAACAACATTGGCACCAAGCACAGCCTCTTTACCAATACGAACCCCTTCAACAACAATGGATCGCGAGCCGATAAAAGCGCCGTCTTCGATTATAACCGGTGCTGCCTGAACAGGTTCAAGCACCCCTCCTATTCCAACCCCGCCGCTAAGGTGAACATTTTTTCCAATTTGTGCACACGACCCCACTGTAGCCCATGTATCCACCATGGTGCCGCTGTCAACATAAGCGCCAATGTTTACGTACGATGGCATCATTACCACTCCTTTTGCCAAATAGGCACCGTACCTGGCCAACGCATGGGGTACCACCCGCACGCCCTGTTGTGCATAGGAATGCTTCAGCGGAATTTTATCGTGATACTCAAACATGCCTGCCTCCATGGTTTCCATTTTACGAATGGGAAAATAGAGGATTACCGCCTTTTTTACCCAGTCGTTTACTTTCCATTCACCGGCAACAGGCTCTGCTGTGCGCAACCTGCCCTTGTCCAGCTCTTCAATAACATATTCGATGGCATTGATTACCTCTTTACGGCCAAGCATTTCCCGGTTTTCCCAGGCATTTTCTATAATTGATTTTACACTCATTTGATTGATAATTGACGATTGGTCAAAGATAGAAACATTTTTGGTTGTCGTGGTAATAAAGAAAGCGGCTAAATGTTATTTTGATGTGCTAACGGCTTTTCCACCCCAAAACCACCAACCCATGTTATCGCGGGCGGAAGAGCGTGCCTTTACAGCAAGCAGGCAGAATTATATGTCGGGGTGAAACTTTCTGTAATTACAAGCCTTCCAAAAACCAAGTTAAACCCTCGATGTTGTTACTCGATATATACCAAGAGCTTGACGTCCAACACGTACCCCGAAGCAAAAGGGGTGTCCCGGGGCATAAGGCTTCATAAAACATGGAGTCAACACAACATCATAACAAAAACCCGTTTTAGGCCTGGCTATTCCGGCTGTTCAAATTCCACAACTATCTTTTTATCATCTTAACAGCCTGAACATGCTTACCATCGGTAACTTCAATAAAATAGAAACCTGCAGGCATATTGTCGGAATAGTTGCTAAAATCGATGCGATACAAGGGTGTAGAAACCGGTATTTCCAACAGCACCTTACCCATTATATTAATTACCTTAACAGAGGCTTTACGGGTTTGGCCAAGCAGCCTGATGGTAACATAATTTACAAACGGATTGGGGTAAACAGCAGCAAGGTTACTGCCACCGCCCTGGTTGCTATCGATGGAGGTTAAAAGCCACCAGGCACTCTGATAGTCGGGTATTCCATAACCCAGCAGCGAGTCGGGATTAGTATATTGCGAAGCACTTTGCATAATGGCCTGCTGAATTTCCATATTGGTCATTTGGGGCATCGCCTGCCACAGGCAAGCAGTCATTCCGGCAATGATGGGCGAAGAATATGAGGTTCCGTTGCCGTATTTTACCCCGTTGTTACCATCCGAAACGGCTGTCCCCCACCCTGTTGCAACCACATTGGGTTTAATTCGTCCGTCGGCAGTAGGCCCTGTTGAGCTGAAAGGAGCATAAAGGCCGCTGTTATCCACTGCACCGATTGAAAACACACTGTCGCCATCGGCGGGCGCCCCTATATATTGCCAGGAACTGCCGCCGCTGTTACCAGCACTGTTTACCACTAAAATACCTTTGGAGGCTGCCATATCCGCCCCTCTCGTGATAACGGTAGTGTTTCCATCCATATCGGCATAAGTATGATTTTGCGAAGGGTCGTCAAACTCGGTATATCCCAACGAACTGTTAATAACATCGGCGCCAACACTGTCGGCGAACTCGGCAGCCGAAACCCAATTATACTCTTCCGATATGTATTCCTGATCAGCATTCTCCGACCTTAACAGCCAATAGGATGCCTTGGGTGCGGTTCCAATCATAAGCCCCGGAATGTTGGCAGCCATGGTTGACAAAACATTACGACCATGGAAGAATGCATGATAAACATCACCACCGGGCGTAACAAAGTCTTTGGTTCCTAAAATCCGCCCATCGTTACGAAGGCTGTCAAACAACAAATCCACATCTACCCGGTCGAACCCGGCATCCAAAACAGCAATCACCATACCTTCGCCCCGAAATCCCGCTTCATGCAACGGGATACCGTTGATAAGATCAATTTGTCCTTGTGCATAGCCATAATCAAACGAAGCGGCATCACGGTTTAACACCATATTTTCAGGCATGTTTTCCGGCCCTGTAGATTCCTTTTCAAAAAAGGGTTTCCCTATCGCTGAAAACCTGCCCGAAACCGAGCGCACCTCAGAAACGTAAGGTAAAGCGTTAATGCCGTCAATCACAGAAGGATCGGTAGTATGAACCAAAACACCATTCATCCATTTTGTAGGATTCAATATTTCAGCACCCGTGGCTGCAACCCCACTTAAATACTGCGGGTTTACGGGCAAATCGGTTTCGTTGTAGCCGATACCCTGATTGGCACGTCTGTTGATGGCGCGCTGCGACAAGAAGTCTTCGGGATGATCGAGCGAATAGGGAGAATTATTTTTGTCGGTAAACTGAACATAGTATTTTCCGGGAGCAACCTGTCCAAATCCCTGAAATACAAGAGCTGTTAAAACTATTAGGAGTAACTTTTTTAAATTCATTGTAAATTTTTTAATTTATATTTTATTTTGCCGCTTTCACACTATGAACTTGTTTAAAGTCTTTTATTTGAACTACTGGTAAAATATCATTTGGTTAACTTTAAACAAGTTCTATGGGTACTTTATCGGCAACATAGTAAGTAATCTGACAAAAGTAAAAAGAACTTAGTTGTCATTTGTATCTAATTTTAAGCTGTTGTTTTCCTCGTTGATATCCGGTATTTTATCATCACCTAAAACAACATGGTCAATTTTTTTATCAGGGTTAGCTTCCACCACAACAGCATCTTCACCCTGTTTCCAAACCACTGCTGTACGATAAATATCATCGTGTGAGCCGTCAGCATAATAGCAGGTTATTTTAACGGGCAATGGGAGGCCGCCATAATTTTGCACCACAATTTTGTTATTTAGCGTTACCTTTTTAATGCCCAGATCGGCATAATATTTATCAAAAAACCAGGGTTTAAAATACCACTGCAACGATTGTCCTGTACCTGCTTCCATGGAAGCAAAAAAGTCGTAGGGCATGGGATGCCTTCCGTGCCAGCGTTTCATATAGGTGTGCAGCCCTTTAATAAACAGCGAATCTCCAAGTAAATCGCGCAAGTAAGCATAGGCCATTGACGAACGGTTGTAGGCTTGCGAGCGATAGGTTTGCCAATCGGAAATCAAATAGGAAAGTGTCATGGGAGTAACCTCTTTTTCGCTGCCACTCATACGCTCAAAGGTAGATGAAAGGCGTTGAAAATAGTTGTAACCGGGTGCCATTGCTTCCATAATTCCATCGGTAAAATAGGCTGCCCAACCTTCATCCATCCAGGCATATTTTCTTTCGTTGGTTCCCATATAAAATGGAAAGTAGCTGTGTGAAATTTCGTGAAAGAAAAGCCCCTGCGCCGAAGGAATCGATTTCGGGTCGCCATCGTTGGCCATCATGGGCGATTCCATGCCTCCTGTCCGCCTGCCGTTGCTCCACGAAGTCATGTGAGGATAGGGATAAGGTACGCCCGGCAACACTTTCGACATATAATTTACGCTCCAGCGGCACCATTCGGCTGCTTTTGGAAATGTAATCATGGAATCGGGGTAAACAGCATCCACAAAAGTGCGCCTGCCGGTAATGGTATCAACCATCAAAGAACTTCCCTGCCAGTTTACGGCCTTGTTGGCACCAAAGGTAAAATCGGTAACATAATGGGCAATAAAATGCCAGGTTGTAGCTGAAGTATAACTTTTTAGCACCTTTTTATTGCGGCAGTCGTCAGCTGTAAAAAGGGTGGTGATTTCATCGGATTGATAAACCTTATCAATTTTGTTTATAATCTTGCGTTTGTACAGCGCCTCTCCATTTTGCAGCACTCCTGTAGCCCAAACCATAAACCCGGCAGGAACAGTAATATTAACATCGTAGTTGTTAAAATCGTTGTAAAATTCGGTAACGCCGTTAAAATCGGTTCTATCCCAGCCGTCAATGTCATCGTAAACAGCTATTTGCGGATACCAGTACCCAATCATAAAGTTGTTCTTTCCATAATTACCCATGCGGTTCCAGCTTTTTTGGGGAATATGAAACGACCAATCCATTTCAAGGCTGAGCGAATCTCCCGGAAGCAATACATCAGATAGCTTAACTATCAGGTTGGTAGATGTTGGCGACACACTCTTAAAAATATCCTTTCCACCGCTACCGGTTATTTTTAAATTTTTGTAATCAATGCCATCGGTAACATCCGAAGGGTCTATTTTCCAACTTCGGGAGTTTCCTTTTTTGTAAAAATCTTGATACATTCGTAATACGAGAAAAGTTAAAGTATCAGGGCTTTCGTTATGATATACTACCGCTTCGTGTCCTTTTAGCTTACTTTTATCTGCAATAAGGGTAGCATTAATTTTATAATCGGCATAATTTTGCCAATAGTTAACACCGGGCATTCCGTTAACCGATCGTGTTCCATTAAGATAGGCTTTTTTAATCTCCCGGGGAATCATTCTGTTCCACGACTGAGCATGCAAACCCACTGTAAAAAACAATGCCAATACTACTAAAAAATGAGAATTCTTCATGCTAAATGTTTTTTATAAAAAATTCAAAAGTTGGTAAATGTAATTAAATAATGACAACGAGTTTGCTTAATAGATTGCCTATCTTTGTACAAATTTTTTAAAAATGATTAGCATCAATCCCTATTCGCAACAGGAAATTGCCCGTTATGAGGAAATTGAAGAACGGGAATTACAATTGTTAATTGATCACAATTACAAAGCATTTAAGAACTGGAAAAGGCTGAGTTATAAACAGCGCGGGCACTTTTTTAAAAAGATGGGCGAATTACTCAGGCAAAACAAAGTTGAATTAGGCACCCTCATTACCAACGAGATGGGAAAAATTATTGGTGAGTCGGTGGCAGAAATTGAAAAGTGTGCCTGGCTTTGCGACTATTATGCCGACAATACTGCCGACCTGCTTACACCCGAGTATTATGAGGCCGATGTTACCAGCAGCTATGTCCGGTTCGACCCTATAGGTCCTGTTTACGGCATAATGCCATGGAACTTTCCCTTTTGGCAGGTGCTCAGAGCAGCTGTTCCCACCATGATGGCAGGCAACACCTTTTTGTTAAAGCATGCTCCCAATGTGCAGGGTTGTGCTTATGCCATTGAGAATTTATTCAGAGAAGCTGGTTTTCCCGAATCGGTTTTTACCAATCTTGTTATTCCTGTCGAACTTTCCGACAGGGTTATTGCCAACACCAAAGTTCAGGGCGTTACCCTTACCGGTAGCCGGCGTGCCGGGCAGGCAGTAGCATCAGTTGCCGGCAAATACCTGAAAAAATCGGTGATGGAGCTGGGCGGCTCTGACCCTTACATTGTTTTGGCTGATGCGCAATTTAACGAATCGTGTAAAACAGGGGTTTGTTCGCGCATGTTAAACAGCGGACAGGTGTGTATTGCTGCCAAACGCTTTATTGTTGAAGAGGCCGTTTTCGACCAATTTGTTGATGAGCAAAAAGCGTTGTTGGAAAACATGCAGCTTGGCGACCCCCTGGATGAAACCATCGATATGGGTCCTATGGCCAGAGCCGATCTGCTGGAGAATATTGAAAATCAAGTCAACAAGTCGGTACAGATGGGTGCCACCATTTTAACCGGCGGAACAAAAGTGGACGATAAAAGCTGGTTTTACAAACCTACGCTGATAACCGATGTAAAAAAGGGCATGCCGGTGTATGACGAAGAGACCTTTGGCCCTGTTTCGGTGGTAATAAAAGCCAAAGATCCCGAAGATGCCATACGCATAGCCAACGACACCATTTACGGACTGGGCGCCAGTTTATGGACACAAAATATTCCGTTGGCAGAAAAGCTGGCCGCCAAACTGGAAGCAGGAGCCGTATTTATAAACGGCATGACAAAGTCGGATCCTCGATTACCCTTTGGAGGTACTAAACAGTCGGGGTACGGCCGCGAGCTTTCAAATTACGGCATCAAAGAATTTACTAACATCAAAACCGTTTGGGTAAAATGAGAATTGATATTATCACCCTGTTTCCCGAAATGTTTGACGGCCCTTTTTCGCATTCGATTGTTAAAAGAGCTGTTGATAAGCATCTTGTGGACATTCACATTCATCAATTAAGAGACTACAGCCCCGACAAAAAGCATCGCAGGGTTGACGATTATGCCTTTTCCGGTGGTGCCGGAATGGTAATGATGATTGAACCTGTAGCCAATGCTATCGAAACCCTGAAATCGCAACGCAACTACGATGAAATTATCTATATGAGTCCCGATGGGGAGTTGTTTGACCAGGCCATGGCCAATCAGGTTTCGATGCTGGAAAACATAATTATTTTATGTGGCCATTATAAGGGCATTGATGAACGCATCCGCGAACATTTTATCACCAAAGAGATTTCGGTAGGTGACTATGTTTTGTCAGGAGGCGAGCTAGGTGCTGCCATTGTTGTTGACGCTGCCGCGAGGCTGATTCCCGGTGTGTTGGGCAACGAATCTTCGGCGCTGACCGATTCATTTCAAAACAACCTTGTTTCATCTCCGGTTTACACGCGCCCACGCGATTTCAGAGGCTGGAAAGTACCGGATATCCTGCTTTCGGGAAATGAAAAAAAAATTGACCAATGGAAATTGGATCAATCTGTTGAGCGAACAAAAAAACGGCGCCCCCGGCTATTGGAAGGCGATGATTAATCTTTTAAACCGATTTACTACCTTTGCACCTAAAATACCTTACACCGGGCATGAAATATTCTAAAGTAATTTGGTTGGTTTTATTAACCGCAATAATTGTTAGCGGTTGCTCGGTAAACAGGTTTATCCCTCCCGATAAAAAGTTACTTAAAAAATACGAAGTAAGATACGTTGGTAAAAAAAGCGACGTCATCGACAATTCTGAGGTGAAAGCCTATTTAAAACCCCGAGCCAACAGAAGCTTTTTGGGAACGCGATACAGCCTGTACCTTTACTATCTGTCAACCGTTCATAAAGGTAAATTTTATTCATGGCTCAATAAAAAACTTGGAGAAGACCCCGTTTATATCGACCAGTGCGACCCCGACAGAATTGCTCACAACATGCAGCGCTTTCTGTCATATTCAGGTTTTTTCAATGCAAACATCAGTTACCAAATTAAGGGTAACAAAAAAAAATCGAAAATAATTTTTAACATTACCCTTGGCATGCCCTATGTTATTGATTCGGTAAACTATCAAATAGCCGACAATATCATTAGGAAGTTTATTTTTAACGATACTGCCAACAGTTTTGTTAAACCCGGTAACATTTATAATGCCTACACACTGGACGATGAACGTACAAGAATTACCGATTTCTTACGCAACAAAGGATACTACTATTTTAATCAAAACTATGTGCTTTTTAAGGTTGACAGTAACTTGTCAACACATCATTTAAACATCAAAACGGTAATTACCAATCGAAATATACCTGACCCTTTAAAATTGGGAAGCTTTATTGAATTGCCTCATTACCGGTATTTTTTAAAGGAGGTAGAGGTTATTCCCGACTACAACCCAACCAAATACCAGATTTATAAACCTTTTGAACATGAGATTGTATTTTTTGGTGACAGCACCTATAAATACACCTATCTGCTTCACATGCCGGTGCCCCGATTTAAAGTAAAAGCCTTTGACCAGGCCATTAAAATTAAGCAGGGACTGCCCTATTCTTCCATTGATGTGCAGGAAACTTACCGGCGGCTTTTTGCCATGCCCATCATTAAAACAGCTACTATTTCGTTCGATACCGCTCAAATGGGCAGCGATGCAGAGGGAAATAAATACATGAAAGCCCGTATCCAAATGGCCACCGGCAAATTAAACTTTTACAGTATCGACGGAGTATTAACCAACAGCAGTGGCGACCCCGGGGTTAGAGGCAACCTTACCATCGCCAACAAAAATATTTTCAGAGGTGCCGAATTTTTCAGAGTGAGGTTTAACGGTGGTTTTGAAGCACAATCTATTTCGGCAACCGATTCGATTAGTAATGGCGATAACAATAACTTTTTTAATACGTTTGAAGCCGGTGTTGATGCATCCTTAATTTTCCCCCGGTTTGTATCGCCTATCCCTTTCAGGAGATTTAGCCAGAAATATCATCCTACAACCAATATTACGTTTGGCTACAACTACCTCCTTAGGCCAAATTATTCGCGTAATTCAACCAACCTCTTGCTTGGGTATTCATGGCATAGAAATGCTAAAATACGCTTTATCATCAGTCCCGTTAACTTTAACTATATCAATGTTAACCCCACACCTGAATTTCAGGAAATATTAGATAAAGAGACAAACCGAAGGTTGAAGGAACAGTATTCCGACCACCTTATTGCAGGAGTAAATTTTAGCATGGTTTATGACAACCAAAAAATTAAAACATCCAAAAGTTTCGACTACGTTCGTCTTGATGTTGAAACATCGGGCAACCTGCTATATCTTACACAAAAGGCTTTGAACCTACAAATGACCAACAACGAGTATTATCGGTTTATGGGTATCAGATACTCACAATATGTAAGGGTTAACATCGACTACCGACACTATTTTCATCTAAACACCGAGGGGCAAATTATCGCTTTCAGAGGACTGGCAGGAGCAGGTATTCCATACATAAACTCAAACGAAATACCATACGAAAAAGCTTTTTACGCCGGTGGTGCCAACGACATGCGAGGATGGAGATTCAGAACACTCGGTCCGGGAGGTTATTCAGGCTCCACCGATTACGAACGAACCGGTGACATTCAGCTGGAGACAAACATCGAATACCGATTTCCCATTTACAGTTTTTTAAAAGGAGCCTTTTTTACCGATATCGGAAATATTTGGTCCTATAATTCCGAAAATTATCCCAACGGACAATTTAACATTAAAACCTTCTACAATCAGCTGGCAGTTGACGGCGGGTTTGGCCTTCGGTTTGATTTTACCTATTTTATTTTCAGGCTCGATGCCGGTATTCCGCTTCGCGACCCCTCCTATCCTGACAACGACAGGTGGCGTATCGGCAACCTGAAATTTAACCAGTTTATTATTAACTTCGGTATTGGGTATCCCTTTTAATCTTTATTTAATGGAACAAGTAAAACTTGACAAAAGGCTGCTGGAAAGGTTTCCATTTGTACCCACAAAAGACCAGCGCACTGTAATAACCCATCTTGCTGCCTTTGACAGCAGCAAAAAGGAAAACCCTCTATACATTTTAAAGGGATTTGCAGGAACCGGAAAAACCACCTTAATAAGTATTTACATCAAAGAGCTTAAAGCCTCAAAACGTAAATGTGTGTTGATGGCTCCCACCGGAAGAGCGGCAAAAGTGTTATCGCACTACACCGGTTACAAAGCCCATACCATACATCGTATTATTTACAGCCTGCAAACAAACAGCTCCAACGAAACAAAGATTTACCTCAATAAAAACAAAGCGGAAAACACAGTATTTGTAGTTGATGAAGCATCAATGATTGGCGACAATCAAACAGGTAGCGACTCATTTTCAAGTCGTAACCTATTGGACGATTTAGTAAAATATGTTTATTCGGGGAGTAATAACCGGCTTATTTTTATAGGTGACACTGCACAGCTGCCCCCCGTGGGACTTAGCCTTAGTCCGGCATTAAATTTAACCTACCTCAAAAGTCTGTATCCCTTAACAGCATATTCGTACGAAATGACCGAAGTGATGCGGCAGGAGCTTGATTCGGGCATTCTTTTTTCGGCCACTCAACTGCGTAAAAAACTCCGTGAAAAAGATACCAACCCTCCCCTGCTGTCAAAAAACGGATTTAAAAACGATGTTGCTCCCATTGAAGATGCCATGGATATGCAGGAACTGTTTCAGGAATATTTTTATGGCGACAAGATAAAGGAGAGCATTGTAATTTGTCAGTCTAACAAACGCGCCAACAAGTTTAACGAGCAAATAAGAAACCGAATTTTACAGCGCGAAACGGAGTTGGAGGCCGGCGACTTACTAATGGTGGTAAAAAACAACTATTTCTGGCTCGACCAAAAATCGCCAGCGGGATTTATTGCCAACGGCGACATTGTTGAAGTTCGCAGAGTTGTTGGGTTTCACGATCAATATGGGTTTCATTTTGCCGAAGCAGATGTCAATATGATTGACTATCCCGATCAAAAATCGTTAAGGGTGATGCTTTTGCTTGATACACTTTATGTGGAAAAAGCCAATATGGATTATGCTGAAACAAAAAAACTTTTTGAAGGCCTGCAAGAGGAGTATGCTTTTCTTAAATCGAAACGCAAAATTATGGATGCCATAAAAACAAATCCATACTACAATGCACTTCAGGTAAAGTTTGCCTATGCCATGACGTGTCATAAAACACAGGGCGGACAGTGGAAAAATGTATTTGTTGATCAGGGTTACTTAACCGACGACCGGCTTAATACCGAATATCTCAGATGGTTATACACTGCATTTACAAGGGCTACCAGGCGGCTATTCTTAATCGGGTTTAACCAAAATATGATTGACGATTAGGCGGGTTTAATTTGAATAAGAACATTATTACTTCTCTTTTTTACATGGCAGCTTACGGATATAAAGTAACCATAAAAAAAACTAAACAACTTAATAATATTATATTACTTTTGCAAAGTGAATATTCACTAACGCATTTTTAATGTGCAATAAAAGAATGGATATAACCCCACGCCAATTAGAAATTATTAAAGTAACCGGAAAGTTGCTAACAACTTCCGGCTTAAGTGGTCTGACAATAAAAAATCTGGCCAAAGAGATGCACTTTACCGGAAGTGCTTTGTACCGACATTTTAAGTGTAAAGAAGATGTTATTGTCACAATGCTCAAATATTTAGCAAATAGCATTGATGAACGTTTGTCAAGGCTAAACCTTTCATCTGACCCGGTAGAAAATTTCATTACTTTAATCCGTGAACAATTTGGGTTTTTCAATGATAACCCTTATTTTGTTGTTGCTGTCTTTTCAGATGGGCTTATGGAAGAGAGTCAATTAATTAATGAAAACCTCCTGAAACTTATGATTGTAAAAATAAAGTATTTAGAGCCAATCATAGCAGCTGGACAACAAAAAGGAATATTTATAACTGAAATCACCACAGATCAACTAGTGGACATCATAATGGGAGCATTTAAATTACACATGTTCAAATGGAGAACTGCTAATTTTCAATATGATATAAAAGCTTCCGGTGAGATAATGATTCAATCGTTTCTATTATTAATAAAAAATAATTAATAAAAATTTCAAATATTATGTTAGTGAATTTTCACAAACCTACATTATTCCTGTCATTTTTTATAATGATAGTATTTTCTATGCCACTTCATTCTCAGGTATGGACACTGCAACAGTGCATAGATTCTGCACAGATGTACAACAAGACATTACAAATAAGCAGAAACAACATGTTGGCCGGCACCGAACGGGAAAAAGAAGCCAAATCTAACCTGATTCCCAAAGTAAAATTTACGGGCGATTATAAATATTTTATAGACCAGCCAACCCAGCTTATGCCGCAATCGGCATTTGGCGGACCCGAAGGGGTATTCAAGGAGGTGCAATTCGGCACGCCGCACAATTTTAATTTAAGCCTGCAGGCTGCATTGCCCCTGTACAACCCCAACATTTACGGGGCTATAAAAACCACAAAAGCAGCTTCCGAGCTGAACAAACTACAGTATAAAAAAACCAGGGAAGAGGTTTATTATAACATTTCCAACCTGTACTACAATGCACAGGTTTTAAAACACCAGCTTACATTCATAGATAGCAACTTGGAAAACACGTCCAGGTTGCTACAAAACATTAAGTTACTGCATGAACAAAAAATGGCCAAGCGCTCCGATGTACAAAAAATACAATTACAGAAAGCACAGTTGCTGACGCAGAAAAAAACAGTAGAGAACACACTTATACAGGTTAAAAACCTTTTAAAATTTAACATGGGGATTCCGCTAAGCCGGCTCATTGAATTAGAAAGCAGTATCCGCTACCAACCCGAAATCAACTATGCTCATAACATTATCGTTGATTTGCAACTGGCCAATACGAAAAAAGATTTGCTTACCACCGAATTGAAAACCTTGAAAAACTCCCGGATACCTTCCCTTTCGCTTTACGGAAGTTACTCGGAAGTGGGATTTGGATACCGGGGAGTCCCAAAAGACTTTCTGAATTTTTATCCCACATCGCTGGTGGGGCTACAGCTGTCCGTTCCTGTTTTTAACGGAATGGTTACCAAAAGAAAGATTAACCAAAAGAAGCTGGAAATAAAAAATACCGAGTTACAGGCTTCCCTTATAAAGGAAAAAAACACCATGGAAATAACAAATGCCCGAAAGCAACGAAACGTGGCATTAACGACCATTAAAAACACACAGGACCAGATCAAACTTGCCCAATCGGTTTACAACCAAACGGTAATGCAGCAAAAACAAGGGCTTGCCAGCCTGACCGATGTTCTTATGGCTGACAACGCCTTGAAAGAAGCACAGCAAAACAACATTACCGCCATCATAAACTACCTGAAAGCTGACCTGAAACTGAAACAATTAACCGGAAACATAGAATCAATCAGTAAAAAATAAAAACAAAGAAAATTTCAAAAAAATGAATAAGAAAACATTAATCTGGATTGTTGTCATAATAGCCCTGCTGGCCATCACCATTCTCCAGTTGAGAAAAAACAAAGAAGTTACTTTAAAAAGAATTTATCATTACGATAAAAATGTTCCGATCAGCATCCAAGTGGACACGCTGACGAGTCAAAAGCTAACATACAAAAGTTCTTACACCGGAACTTTCCTTCCCGAAAGAGAAACGAAAATTTCCGCATCTGTTCCCGGGAAAATTGTGTCTGTTTTGGTTAAAGAGGGCGACCATATACAAAAGGGACAACCTTTAATACAACTGGACAAGTCCTCGCTCGAACTTCAGCTCAAACAAGCGGAAGTAAACATAAAAGGTTTAAAAGACGATGTAAAACGCTATTCGGTACTGAACAAGGCTGATGCCATCCAGGGAGTTAAACTGGAAAAAGCCACCCTGGGGCTGCAGGCCGCCGAACTGCAGAAAGCCATTTTACAGGACAAAATCAACAAAACCACCATCCGGGCTCCTTATGACGGCATTATCACCATGAAATTTCGTGAAAAAGGAGAATACGCCGCCCCCGGTATTCCTTTATTCCAGCTGGTGGACATCTCCACGCTAAAATTTACGATCCATGTTTCGGAAAATGAAGTAATCCTGTTTCAGAAAGGGAAAACCTATCTGGTTTCGCCCAACGTTTTTCCGGGAGATATCCTGAAAGGGAAAGTAAGCATGGTCAGTGCCGAATCCAACAAAATGAGCCACGATTTTCCGGTTCAGTTTACCATGAAAAATACCCCCGATCTTGAAGTAAAAGCCGGTATGTTCGGAAATGTTTACATCGAAAGGGGAGAAAACGAAGAAAGCATTGTGATAGAGGCCTCCTCCATTGTAGGCAGTAACATTCATCCGCAGGTGTACCTGGTGAAAAACGGAAAAGCCCGGTTGCACGACATTACTATCTCAAGCCGGTTTGAAAACAAAACGGTGGTTTCAAAAGGATTGAAAGATGGCGACATCATAGTTACTACCGGGTTTATCAACCTGTTTGATGGAGCGAATGTGTTAATTAAGAAATAAATTACTATGAACATAACAGAAATATCCATAAAGCGCCCCTCACTGATCATTGTTTTGTTTGGCGTGCTGATCCTGCTCGGGATCATAGGTTTTTCCAACCTGAGTTACGAGTTGCTCCCCGATTTCAGCCAGCCGGTAGTGGTGATTAAAACCATGTATCCCGGGGCCGAACCCCACGAAGTGGAAAATACGGTTTCGCGTAAAATTGAAGATGCCCTTTCCAACCTCGAAGGAATCGACTACATGGAAACCTACTCGTTGCCCAATGCTTCGGTCATTATTGTCAACCTGAAATACGGTACCAACCTGGATAATACCATGCAAAACGCCCAGCGGTACATTGACAACATAAAAAACGAGTTGCCCGATGAAGTTTTAAGCCCGCAAATGAGCAAGGTTTCGCCCAACGACCTGCCCATCATGTCCATTAGTACCACCAGCAGTTTGCCGGCCACTGTTTTCTATCAGAAAATGAAAGACAATTTCCTTCCCCAAATCCAGCAATTGAACGGGGTGGCTGAGATCACCATGCTGGGGGGCGAACAACGGGAGATCCTGGTAAAAGTGGACCAGCGAAAACTAAAACTCTATAAAATCCCCCTGTTACAGGTAGTGGAAGCCATAAAACAATCGGATGTGGATGTCCCTGCCGGAAAAATAGAAACGAACAAAAAATACCACACCGTCAGGCTGATAGGAAAATTCAAAACGGTACAGCAAATCATGAACGTGCAGGTGGCCATGCCTTCGCCCGGAAATCCTGTATATGTGAAAGATGTGGCTTCGGTAGTGGATGGTGTAAAAGAGATTACTTCCGTCAGCCGTTACAACGGAGTTAACGGAATAGGGATCCTGTTAAAGAAGCAGGGCGATGCCAATGCCGTGGATGTTTCGAGGCTCGTAAGGAAAAAGCTGAAACAAATTGAAAAAGAAAATGCAAAAGACCATGTGCAGTTTAAAATTGCCGACGACTCCACCCTGAACACGGTAGCCGCGGTAAACTCGGTGGTGGACGACCTGATTATGGCCGTGATCCTGGTTTCGGTTGTTATGTTGCTCTTTTTGCGCAGCTACCGTAATTCGCTAATCACTCTGGTTTCTATACCAACCTCGCTGGTTACGGCTTTCGCCGTCATGTGGATTTTGGGATATACATTGAACCTGATGACGTTGCTGGCCATGTCGCTGATTATCGGTATCCTGGTGGACGACTCCATTGTGATCCTGGAAAATATTCAGCGGCACCTGGATATGGGTGAAGATAAACGGAAGGCGGCTTTCAACGGCCGGATGGAAATAGGGTTTTCGGCCGTTTCCATTACCTTGGTCGACGTGGTGGTTTTTATGCCCATCTTGTTCATCCAGGTTTTTGTGGCCGGCATGCTGAAACAGTTCTCCGTGGTGGTCATCACCTCCACGCTGACCAGTTTACTGGTAGGGTTTACGCTTACGCCCTGGCTGGCTTCGCGTATCGGGAAAAAAGAAGACCTGAAGCCCACCAATTTCCTGAACCGGTTTTTGCTCTGGTTTGAAAAACAACTCAACCTTTTCATCGAATGGTATGGCAAACAACTGGAATGGGTTTTGGACCACAAGCTCAAGTTTTCGGGGATTATCCTTGTACTAATTCTTCTTACGGTACTGATTATGAAACAGGGTATTATTGGTGAAGAGATGATGTCCACCGGCGACCAAGGTAAATTCAGCCTAAACTTGGAATTTGACAAAACAACTACAGTACAACAAAATAACATTACGAGTCAAAAGGTAGAAAATTTCATTTTGCAGCAACCTGAAGTATCTACTCTCTTCAGCAACATTGCTGGTCCCAGCACCGGGATAGGTAGTCTGGGTATCGGTTCACCTTACATATCCGAGTTCACTATTCAGCTCAAGTCGGTTAAAGAAAGAAAAGTAACCACTATTTCTTATATGAAAAGTCTGAAAAAGGAACTCGGCAAACGGTTTCCGGGCATCAATTTTTCCATGTCGGAGTTAGGCCTGATACCCCGATCGGCACCCATCAAAATAACCATTAGCGGCAGCAATCTGGATCAGGTAATGAAGAGCTCCAAAAGGCTGCAGGATGCCATTGAAAAAATACCCGGTGCCGACAATGTACGTTTATCGGTGGAGGCAGGCAATCCTGAGTACAAAGTAATACCCGACAAAGACAAAATGCAGCGGTTGGGATTGACCACCGGTTATGTGGGAATGACATTGCGGACTGCTTTTACCGGTAATGATGATGCCGTTTTGGTACAAAAAGGAACGGAATATCCCGTAGAGATACGGCTGGACAACTTCAACCGCCGGAATTATGATGACGTAAAAAACCTGTTGGTAATTAATCAGGCTCATGCCCCCATAAAAGTTTCGCAGTTTGCCAAAGTGGTTCAAGACGACTCCCCCTCCATGCTGGAGCGTATCAACCGGCAACCGGCCGTTACCCTAACCTCGGAGGCTTTTGGAAGGCCTTCGGGCACTTTGGCCAACGATGTAATTAAGTATCTGGAAAAACATCCACTGCCTAAAGGGATTAAATTAACGTGGGAATCGGATGTAAAAACACAAAACGAAAGCTTTGGCGCATTAAGCTCGGTAATGATGATCTCATTAATCCTAATATACCTCATTATGGTGGCCCTGTACGACAACTACATTTACCCGTTTGTGGCCCTTTTCGGAATTCCGGCGGCCGTATTGGGTGCTTTTCTGGCACTGAACCTTACGCTCAACAATATTACCCTGTTTGCTTTGTTGGGAATGATCATGCTTATGGGGCTGGTAACAAAAAATGCCATCCTTATTGTTGACTTTACCAATCAGTTGAAAGCCCAGGGCAAACATTACAAGGAGGCCCTGATACTGGCCGGTAAAGAACGTATGCGCCCCATTTTAATGACCACCCTGGCCATGACCATAGGCATGTTGCCCATTGCCCTGGCCAAAGGAACGGCCAGCGAATGGAAGAACGGGCTGGCATGGGTTATCATCGGCGGGTTGCTCTCTTCGCTTATGATAACCGTGTACCTTGTTCCCATGATGTATTATCTTGTGGACAAGGTAAAGGAAAAATTTCATATAAAATAACACATATTTTATTGATAATAAATAAGATAGTGTTATTAGCAGGAATGGGGGCAGCCCTTTTCCTGCTAAATGCTTTTCCTATTGTTTTTAACTTTCTTTTTATTTCTAACAATCAGTTAACGTAAGAAACAATAAAACAAATACAGAAAATAAACTGTTGTCTGCAATACATGGTGCCTTTCTTATAAATGGAGTTAGCATAGAGCTTTATCGCAATAGAATAAATGGGAGTAGAAATTAACAGAAATAGACAAATAGCTTAAAGTTAAAATTTCAATTAGCTATTACTTCTCTTTTTTTCCCGGCAATTTGCGGGTAAAATACCAAAATAGAAAAGCAACCATTGAAAAATATAGCAGTCTCAGCCAGCCTGTTGTGCTCACATCAACCTTAGCGATTAACCTTGATTGAGGCCTATTTCCATTATAACGAATAACAGGGTTTAAATAGTAAACCGTACCATCGTTCAAACTCACTTCAATACGTACATATTGATCGCTTGGTTTTATCACATACAATGCCGAATCGGTTGCTTTAACATTTTTAGCTTCAACGCCACCCTGTTTAACAAACCTAATCATTTTCACATCTGCGTTCAACTTAACTAAAAGGGTATCATGTAAAAGATCAACCTTCTGTATTACAGGAAGGTGATTTAAAATATTGTCAATAGCTTCAACATTCACACTATTTCTAACAGGCAATTTAACACCATAGGATATTCCTTTTTTTAAAGAATGAATGAACGATTTTCCAGTCTTTGAAGGCAGATTAACCATCGTAAAGCTTAAGTTTTTCTTTACACCTGCACGGTTGTCGGCGAGCAAAAACGCCTTTTGTCCCGCACTTAACGCAGTGTCCCATTTGGCCAATGAAAAGTCCTTTCCATCGGATATTTCAAGTAAATCATATTGAGTTATTCTCCTTAAATCATCAAAAGAATATCCATTAGTACATAGTGCAATTAATTTATTATGAGGCCGCAACCTATCAATTACCCATTGTTTAAGCCCTGTTGTCTGGAAGAATATAAGATCAATCCACAACACCTCATCCGAGCCAATACAAACCTGCTTAACTCCGGCCAGGTTGAAACCATGGGTATAGGCAGGCAGCAAAGCCCCGGATACCTCAGACGGCGATATTTTTTGATTATCTGCAAAAATAAAACAGGATTTATCTTTTGGCAAAATATCGTCAGCAGTTTTGTCAGTATTGGATACATCCATTAAACGCCAGGCTTCAGGCCGTATGTTTTTATATGGATTGTAAAGTTTATTGCCGCTAAACGGTTGGGGTGTTGAAAATCGGTACAAGGGGGCAAAAAAATAAAATAGTAACAGCATCCCAACTAAAATGGCAATTAGAATGGCAACCATTTTTAAGGTTTTATATAATTGTTTCATGGGTTTATATCTTTATAATAGTCAGCAGTTTAATATTTATTCCTGCCAACATCTCAATGGATAGAAAAAAATGCAAAGATAATTGATTACACATCCAAAATTAACAAGAAAAAGTTTTAGTTATTTTGCAATCTTTTCCCAATTATGTAATAATTATCATTTTTAGAACGATTTCCTTGTTTTAGCCAACTAATTAGATTAATTTTGCTGTGTTAAATTTTTTTTACTAACGGATTACCTAAGTAATTTAAACTCAAAATGAAAGCACCTATGAATACCTTTAAGATATTTGTTATTGAGGACGACCCTTTTTACGGGGAACTTATCCGTCGGCATCTGGCACTAAATCCTGATAATGAGGTCTTTTTATTTTCCACCGCAAAGGAAGCATTGGCAAACCTTCACATCAGCCCGCATTTAATATCATTGGATTACAGGCTTCCCGACCTTTCGGGCATGGAGGTGCTTAAAAGAATAAACACCACCAACCCCGATATTCCTGTAATAATTGTTTCGGGACAGGAAGATATTAATACAGCTGTTGAATTATTGCGCATGGGAGCCTATGATTATTTTGTTAAAGACGACCATACCAAAACAAGACTTTGGAATGCCACCAATAAAATCCGGGAAAATTTAATGCTCCGCACAGAGCTTTCGGAGTTAAAAGAGGAGGTTGGAAAAAAGTATGAATTTGGCAACATTTTAAAGGGCAATAGCCAGGAGATGCAACGTATTTTCAGGCTTATGAGCCGTGCCATCAAAACAAATATTACCGTTTCTATCACTGGCGAAACCGGAACAGGGAAAGAGTTAGTTGCAAAAGCCATTCACTACAATTCAAACAGGGCAAGCAAACCTTTTGTGGCTGTTAACGTATCGGCGATACCCAACGAACTAATTGAAAGCGAACTGTTTGGATACGAAAAGGGAGCTTTTACAGGTGCCACAACACGAAAAATTGGAAAATTTGAACAAGCCACCGAGGGAACCCTGTTTTTGGATGAAATCGGTGAGATGGGACTGAATATGCAGGCCAAAATATTACGTGTGTTGCAGGAAAACGAGCTGACACGTATTGGGGGCAACACCGTTATAAAAATTGCGCCGAGAATTATTGTAGCAACACATCGAAATCTTGCCGAAGAGGTGAGAAAAGGAAATTTCAGAGAAGACCTTTACTATCGAATTTTAGGCCTTCCCATCGAACTTCCCCCGTTACGTGACCGTGGACACGACATCCTTATTTTGGCAAAGCATTTTAGCGATACATTTTGTAAAGAAAATGAATTACCGGCCAAAACCATTACCAAAGAAGCTCAGGACAAATTACTGGATTACACCTTTCCGGGAAACGTACGGGAACTGAGAGCCGTTGTTGAACTGGCCTGTGTTTTATCGGACAGCAACAATATTGACCCTTCCCACATTAATTTTAATTCAACCAATTCTCTTTCCGACTTTCTGCTTGAAGAAACTTCGCTTGCTGAATACAACAAAAAGATTATTCGTTATTTTTTAGTTAAGTATAACAACAACGTTAATCTTGCCGCTAAAAAGCTGGATATCGGTAAATCTACCATATACCGGATGATAAAAAACAATGAACTATAATTATTTTTATAACATTTATTACTAATAAGATGTCAAATACTGAACCTGTTAACCTAAGCAAATTGCGCTCCTATGTGGGTGACAACGACTCGGATGTAAAAGATATGATAAATCTTTTTTTGCAAATAATTCCCCAGCAAAAAGAGAAACTTCAGAAAGCCATACAGGAGCGCAATTGGGACAACCTTAATTATACCGCCCATCAAATTAAGCCTTCGCTTGATATTTTAGGCCTTAAAGATGCCAAAGAGAAAGCCAAAGTTATTGAAACACTGGCAAAAAGCGGTACTAAGGAAAAACTAATGAAACAACTTGTAGATGAACTTTCGCAGGAGCTGGAAGAGGTTTGTAACGAGCTAACCACCTCGTTTAAAGAGGTTAAAAAAAGTAATGACAATCAGCAGGAATAAAAGTCCGGAACAGGTTATTTCAAAATACAAATACCATAAGTTCAAAGAACAAAAGCGGCTCAGGCCTTAGGTAAAAGGATATTTTACCTCAGTTAAAAACAGCCCTTTGGCTGAAACTGAAAATCCTGCTTCTGCCCTGTTTTTTGCTTCTATTATATCAGCAATGGTTTCAGGAGGCATTTTTCCCTTTCCTATTTCAAGCAAAGTACCAACAATGGCTCTGACCATATTTCGTAAAAAGCGATCGGCAGTTATGGTAAAAACCAGCTTTCTCTGCTCAAAATATTTCCAGGTGGCCTCAGAAATACCACACAAATTAGTGGCCGTTTGAGTATGCAGTTTGGAAAAACTGGTAAAATCGTTAAACTGCATCAATAATGCTGCTGCAATATTCATCCTTTCAATATCCAATGGCCCGTTGTAAAAATAACTGAACTGCCGGTTAAAAGGATCTTTTATTTGGTTTATGTAATATTTGTATGTACGCGACAGGGCGCTATACCGCGCATGCATGTCGGCATCAACTTTAAACACATCGTAAACGGCAATATCGTTTGGCAAAAACCGGTTGAGTTTAAAAACAAAATCTTTTTCGGTAAACCGCAGGTTATCAACTTCAAAATGAGCATAATATTCACTCGCATGCACACCCGTATCGGTCCGACCACATCCCGTAATGGCAACCGGTTGCTTTAACATCAAACCGATTTTTTGCTCAAGTTCAGCCTGCACGGTATGTGCATTTTTTTGTACCTGCCAACCGTGATAACCGGTGCCATCGTAGGCCAGCTTAATAAAATATCGCTTCATTATTACCTTACAAATATTGCCCAAAAATAGACAAAACAGCTTTAGAATCGCAAAATCAGTTGAAAAGCCATCGCTAAACCCTCCTTTATATTACTTTTGCATAGAGTTTTTTATCAAACACAAGATTGTGAAAAATATTTTTCTTTTTTTTATTACCGCATCAATTATAATTGGCATTCCAATACAAGTATATTCGCAAGAATCTACTGCATCCAAATGGAGCATGGGTATAGCAGCGGGACCACAATTTACTAATATTTCATCGCCGGGCTTACCCTCCCCTCCCGAAGGCAGAGTTGGGTTTATGGCAGGAATTTTTACCGAGCGCAACGTTTCGCAAAGTTTTAAAATACGCCTCGGGCTTAATTTCGACCAAAGAGCCTTTAGTAGTAATTTTCAATCCGCCTGGTTTCAGTTTAACGATTCTGTTGTTTCTCAGAACAGCTATTCAGCTTACGACTTTAGCTACAAGCTGGATTACATTACCATTCCTATTAGCATAATTTACATTAAAGGAGTGGATAACTTTAAGTTATTCATTCAGGCTTCAGCGTACTATTCGTTGTTTCTACAAGCTCACCGGCAAGGTTATGCCGACATGTTCATTGCAGAAGACGATTTTCAATATATTGACCATGAGAAATATCCTGACATTCAAACAGGCCATAATCGCACTGACTATCATGGAACCACTGATAAGTTATTGGAGTCTGAAAAATTTAACACCAGCGATTTTGGTGCTAACTTTTTTATAGGAGTAATTTATGATTTTTCTGAAAAAGTTGGTATATATTTGTCTCCCGGCTTTACTGCCAGCTTTGGCAGCTTGTTGGAAAATCCTGCTTACGATTCAAAATGGGACAGAATTTTTAAAATAGAAGCCGGAGTTGTTTTTCATTTAAATTAATAATTATGGTTAAAGATTTACCTGCTAACACCGTTGAACGATTGAGTTTGTACCGTCGTATTCTGCTAAATTATCCGTACAAGGAAAATCCGTTTATACATTCGCACCGGCTTGCTTATCTGTTAAAAATCAATCCTGCTCATGTACGCCGCGATTTGATGTTAATAGGTTTTACAGGTGACATTCACAAGGGATACAACATAAAAAGCCTTATTGATAAGGTAGGTGATGCAATTGATTGTCGCTACATTCAAAAAGTAGCTTTTGTTGGTATTGGCGACATGGGACGAGCTGTAGCAGAATACTTTAACAATGTTAACAGTAAACTAAAAGTTGCTGCCACATTCAGACTGAACGATGAGCCTGCCACCCAGTTTATGGAGGTAAAGTGCTATAACATTTCAAAGATG
Organism: Bacteroidales bacterium; assembly: GCA_027011095.1. Taxonomy (GTDB): domain Bacteria; phylum Bacteroidota; class Bacteroidia; order Bacteroidales; family F082; genus B16-G9. The sequence continues at coordinate 2,614 of JALVAQ010000191.1, read as the reverse complement.
AAAGAGGTTCTTCGGAAAGAAAAAATTGAAATTGCTGTTCTGGCGGTACCCCAATCGTTTGCCAATGAAATTACCAAAGCCATTGTACAGGCAAAGGTGAAAGGTATTTTAAACTTTACTTCTGTTCATCTTCAGGTTCCCAAAGAGGTACATGTGGAAAACTACGACATGATTGCCAAACTTGAAAAGCTGGCCTATTTTACCAATAAAGACACCTGCCCTTCAACGGGTGAAGAATAAAACTTCAAACCTGAATTATGGAAAACAGCAAATACGATAAATACCTGCAATATGTTGGTGGTGTTCGGTTTTGGATTGTTGCCATTGGCGTTATAATTTCGATGGCAGCACTTAAGCAGGCCAGCCACATTATAAACATCATTTTAGTGGCTGCATTTTTTACTGCCGTCAGCCTATCGCCACTAAACTGGCTGAAAAAGAAAGGGGTACCCAAATGGCTGGCTACAACAATTGTTGTTTCTTCAATAGTTCTTATTTTTGGATTAATCGGACTGCTGATCGGAGAGTCGGTGAATAATTTTATGGATAAACTTCCTACATTACAAGCGCAATTCGACTCCTTTGTTACTAAAACAAATAATCAGCTTGCAAATCTGGGAATAATAAATGCCAACGATAATATATTAAGTAATATTACGGGTAAAAGCCTGTTACCCATGGTGGCGCCTGTGGCATCGGGCTTTGGTTCAGTCCTTTCGGGTTCGGCACTGATTTTTATTATTTTTATTTTTATGATTGCCGAATCGGATCAATTTGCAAAAAAGCTCAGCTATATTTCAGCCGATTCATCTCAGCACTCCGGGCAAATGATAAAGCAAATCCGAAATTATTTCGGCATCAAAACCCTTACCAGTTTATCAACCGGAATTTTAGTGGGTGTTTCGTTGTATATACTGGGAGTTCAATTTGCCTTGTTATGGGGTTTTTTGGCGTTTATACTGAATTTTATCCCAAGTATAGGATCGTTTATTGCCGCCATTCCGGCCATATTACTTGCCCTGGTTTTAAACGGTCCGATGATTGCGTTAATCGCCATGATTATCTATTTAGTAATCAACACCGTTATCGGAAATGTAATTGAGCCTCAACTGATGGGCAGAAATCTTGGCATATCTCCTCTGGTTGTATTTTTATCGATGATGCTATTCGGATATATTTTAGGGCCTGTCGGTATGCTTATTGCCACCCCGCTTGCCATTGTTCTTAAAATTATTTTCGACAGCCGCGAAGTTACCCGGGGCCTTGGTATTTTAATTGGCGACGGACGGGAAATTGAAGAATCGGAAGATTAAAACCTTGGATTACCTCTTATCACAAAAAAAACCTGCAAGGAATAATCCCGCAGGTTTTTTTACTTTACAATCTAACTTAAAAACAGTTTATTATAAACTTCCTTCATCATAAGCTTTTTCGCCATGAATGGCGAGGTCGATACCTTCCAGCTCGGTTTCCTGACTAACTTTAACAGGCGTTATCTTGTTAATAAGTGCCAACATAATATAGGTAAATATAAAAGCATAGGCTGCTGCCACCAGAACCGAAATGGTTTCTTTGGCAAAGAATGCGCCATTACCTTCGATGAGTCCGCCCTGACCGTTAATGGCTGATGAGGCAAATACCCCCAGCAAAATCATACCGGTAACGCCTCCCATACCATGAACGCCCCAAACATCCAATGCATCGTCCCAGCCGAGTCTGTTTTTCAGCTGAACAGCAAGATAAGCCACGGTTGAAGCAGCTATTCCGATAATTATAGCAGCCCACAACGGAACAAAACCAGCAGCAGGTGTAATGGTAGCCAATCCGGCAACCGAACCTGTTAACAGACCAATAAATTTAGGTTTACCAACATGCACCCATTCGATGATTAACCAGGTAACAGCAGCAAACGAAGCGGCTACATCGGTATTTAAGAATGCCAGCGTAGTAATATCGTCAACTTTTAACTCACTACCCGCGTTAAAACCATACCAGCCAAACCACAACAACCCTGTTCCGATGGCTATCAAAGGTATACTGTTGGGAGGCGACTGACGATCCTGTCGTTTACCTACATAAAATACCGAAGCCAACGCAGCAAAACCCGCTGTTGCATGAACAACCAAACCACCTGCAAAGTCTTCAACACCCATGGTGGCTAACAAACCACCGCCCCATACCATGTGGACAAATGGGTAATAAACAAAAATCTGCCAACCAACTAAAAACCACAAATAAGCTTTAAAAGTAATTCGGTTAACGAAGGCTCCTGTAATTAAAGCCGGGGTAATAATGGCAAACATCATCTGGTAAGCCACAAAAATATAGGTCGGGTATTTCCCATCAGCTCCCTTAAACGCCTCGGAAAAAGGGACATTGTTAAGAAAAGCCCAATCGAAGTTACCAATTATGGAACCTTCGCCACCGCTAAAGCACAGCGAATAACCGAATGTAATCCAAAGCACGGTGGTAATACCGAGCGATGCAAATGTTTGCATCATAATACCAAGAATGTTTCTTTTACTTGCCAAACCGCCGTAAAAGAAAGCCAATCCGGGTGTCATTAACATAACGAGGCTTGTTGATAAAATCATAAAAGCCGTTGTACCTGTAT
>JALVAQ010000190.1 GCA_027011095.1 Bacteroidales bacterium | reverse complement strand
TGTTCTCAATCTTGAATTATTTTTCTAAAAGGAGAACAAATAACTACTGTAAAATAATGTTATATTACTGTTATTGTATTGTTTATAATTTATGGCACTGTAATTGATAAGTTGAACTTGAATATGAAGCCGGTAAAGATTAAAAATATTGGTATGGCTGCTGATTATTTTTTAGGCTTCATATTTAACTTTGGATTTTTGGTTAGTAAATAATAATACAAATTGAACATTTGTTTTAGTTTGTGGTTTGCGGGGAGAGTTGGTGGTTCGACTCTCCCTTTTTTTATTCTTCACCGTGCATACCACGATGATGCCTTCTTTCATATCCATTGTTTTTGGGACCCATACCCGGCGGCGGAAAGTTGTCAAGCCTGTTTTTTCTCATACGCATCTCCATTTTTTCAAGGCGTCTTAACTGGTCTTTATCAAGATAACCGGACAATTCTTCCTTAAAATTTTCCATCATCAAATGGTGCTTTTTACGACACTCCATAAAAAGATTGTGGTTGCGCTTTGCCTGCTCGCGAAACAGGGGTGTGAGTTTTTCACGTTGTTTAGGAGTGGGTTTAATAATTTTCATTATTTCGCGGTTAAAACCTTTTTCGGTATAAAAGTTTCTGAATTTAGCCATGCGTGCGTGCATCACCCGTCCACTTATCAGCACACCTAAAACAATACCTATAATTAGTGTACCGGTGAGTATTAAGCTGTTTTTTAACTTTAAATTCATTTTTTTAATTTTTAAAATGTTGATAATGCCAGCAACAAATTATCAGTGGTTAAATCGGAAAGCCCCAACAATGCGTTTAATGAAAAACTACCATCGGTCAGGTAAACAGAAACCAACAGGATAATAATGGCTGCCACACCTGACAAGGCAAACCGTTTAAATAAAAAATAGAGGTTGTTTGATTCGGTACTGTCGGCAAAAGCTTTTTCCAGTGTACGCCCTGAAAAACCCTGCGAAAAGCGGGGTGAATAATCTGATAAAATCTGTCTCATTTTTTCCAACTCCTGCTTTTCACGCACAAGGTTTTCGCCGGTAGCAAGGGCACTGTTTAACAGTTGTTGTTCTTCCTGCGTTAGCGCTTCATCATCCAACGATCTGATTAATAAATCTTTTAAATTATCCATAATGGTATATTTTAAAACGTGTATTCTGTTTTTAATATCTCTTTTAATTTTATTTGTGCTCTTGATAAACGTGACAAAACAGTACCAAGCGGGATTTTCAACAATTGTGCAGTCTCTTTGGTAGAGTATCCGTCAATTAACCGCAAAACAACCACACTACGGTAATCGGGAGGCAGTTTGGCCAATGCTTGTTCAATTATTTCAGCGTTGTCGGCTTTTTCAGCATAATCCTCATCTTTTAGTTGAAAGTCTATTTTATCAAGATCACCTGTTTTTCTCTTTTTTTGTTTTTTTATGGCATTGAGCGAAAGGTTAATCGCAATGCGTATAAGATAGGTGCTTAACGCTGAATCGCCTTTATACTGTTTCATGGAGCGATAAAACCGGATAAACACCTCCTGCCCCACATCTTCGGCCTCTTGTGTGTTTCCAAGCATACCCATCACCGTTTTGGCTACCGAAAACTCATAACGCCTAACTATTGTACCAAAAGCAAACCGGTCTCCTTTTAAGGCCTTTTGTACCAACTCAAAATCGTCGAAATGTTTTTCTTTCACTATTTTCGGTAGTTTGCTTGTTAGACAAAGGTAAGTTTATTTTTATTCCGTCTTTTTCGGTCCATCCTTGTTACCGTATCAAAAATAGTATGTTTATGAGAATGTTGTAAATAACCAACTTTCAGGGAAGAATCGTATCTGATTGGCTACGGCCAAACCATTACCGCAGGATACGGTAACCCTCATCATTCAATCTCTTCCTGTTGCACTTTTTTGTAAACGCGCTTTGAAACTTTTATACTCACTTCGTACAAACCAACAAGCGGAATAACAACCATAATCTGGCTAAACATATCGGGAGGTGTTATAATGGCTGCCAGAATAAGCAGCACTACAAACATGTATTTACGGTTTGATGTTAAAAACTCAGGAGTTATAACCCCAATCTTGGTTAAAAAATAAACCAAAATGGGAAGCTCAAAAACAATACCCACAGCAAAGGTAACCGACACTACGGTGTTAATGTATGATTTTAACGATATTTGGTTCATTACCGAACTGCTCACCTGATAGTTTCCCAAGAAGTTAACCGTTAGCGGAACGATTAAAAAATAGCTGAAAAGTACACCAAGTAAAAACAGCAATGAACTAATAAATACGCCGCCTTTGCTGTATTTTTCTTCCTTATCGTAAAGGGCAGGTTTAACAAAACGCCAAATTTCGTACAAAATGTAAGGAAAAGCCAAAATAAAACCAGCCACGGTTGAAATATACATGTGGGTTAAAAACTGCCCCGACATGCTAATGTTTATAATTTGAAAGTGCAGGCTCTTAATACATATTGAAGATACATGAATGATTTCTCCAAAATGACATAGCACTCTGTTGGTTATAAAATGAGGGGTACTTGGTGCCAATATAATATAATCGAAAATTATGGTACGGTTTAAAAAAGCAACAACAGCAAGTACCAGTACAGCAATTATCGATCGCATTATGTGCCATCTAAGCTCTTCGAGATGATCCCAAAAGCTCATCACTTTCTCTTCTTCAGGGGGACTTTGTTTGGTTGTCTGCTCTTCCATAATGTGTCGGACAAAAGTACTAAAACAATGTTAAAGCTAAACGTACAAAATTAATAATAGCATTTATACCTTTTTTTTAACCTAATATATATACCTTTGTAAATATGAAACAACGGTAAACCTGTAACTATTGTCTGTTAATAGATATTATTAC
>JALVAQ010000189.1 GCA_027011095.1 Bacteroidales bacterium | reverse complement strand
GCGATGAATTGATTCATTTTTTTCTACTTTTGACTACATAAATCAAAACCTTCAATTATGAAATTTAAAAAGTTTACCATTTTTTTACTTGCTTTATTTTTTTCCGGAGCAATATCGGCTCAAACCGACAGCGACACAACAGCCAAAAAACCTGAAATAAAAAAAGGTTGGAATTTTGGAGTTTTACCCACCATCACCTATAACTCTGACCTTGGTTTTCAATACGGGGCTTTGGTCGATCTTTATAATTACGGCGACGGAAAACTTTATCCCAAGTATTACGAACGAGTATATGTAGAATGGTCGCGCTTTACAAAAGGTTCGGGAATCAATAACCTCTCATTCGAATCGAACCGGTTATTAAAAGGCCGCACCATCTTTTTTGATGTAATGTATAATCCGGATGACCAATATGACTTTATTGGCATGAACGGTTACGAATCAATGTACAACCTTGACTGGATTGACCCATCCACACAAGATTATAAAACCCGCATGTTTTATAAAAATCAAACCAAACTTTTCAGAATAAAACTAGACGTTTTAAACCCCATCAACAAAAAGCTAAGTTGGACTGCCGGAATGATTTTTTACAACATAGGTGTTGACACCGTTGATATTGCTAAATTCAATAAAGGAAAAAAAGATGCCGACAAGCTGCCAAATAACACAAGCCAGCCCGGACTTTACCAACGGTATGTGGATTGGGGGCTGATTCCCGAAGCTCAAAAAAACGGCGGTTCGTTTATGGGCTTTAAAGCAGGTTTGGTTTACGATACCCGCGACAACTGGACCAGCGCCAATAAGGGTATTTGGACCGAGTTTGTTTTAATGTATGTTCCTCCCTTTATTGGTACGGCAAATGCTAATTATATGAAATTCAGCCTTATTCATCGCCAGTATTTTACCATTGTAAAACACAAATTAACCTTTGCCTACCGTATAGGATATCAGGGAATACTTTTTGGCGAAGAACCGTTTTATGCGCAACCCTATATGATTAACGTTACCATTAAAAACTCCATGTCAACAGGCCTCGGAGGCAAAAAAACAATCAGGGGGGTAAAACGAAACCGTGTTGTGGGTAATGGTAAAGCATGGTTAAATGCCGAATTCCGTTGGAGATTTGTTAATTTCGATCTCTTCCGCCAGCATTTTTATCTTGCCACCAACCTATTTATGGATGCCGGTATGATTGTTCAAAAAACCCCGGTTGAAAAAAGATATGACGACATTGTTGCACAGCACCCGCTAAGCGACACCGGCTTTTGGGGAACTGATTACAAGCAATCGGACTACTTTAATTTTGGCGGTGAAAAACCTCATGTTTCTTATGGCCTCGGCTTGCGAATCGGTATGAACGAAAATTTTGTAGTAAGTGTTGATTACGGCCGCACCTTTAACAGCCAGGATGGCCTTTCAGGCTTTTATATTGGACTGGGATATCTGTTTTAAGAATTGCAGGATAGTTAACGGGAGTTTGTGCACAAAACCTATTTTTAAGATGTAAGAAGACTTGCGAAACTTCAGTTATATAATATTACCTCAACGAAAAGCTGATAAAGTCAATAATAATTTCAAATATTATTGTATATTTGCAATTGATGAAGCGTAAAAATACAATAATGAAAGTTAAAACAAGAACAGGGAATTCAAATAAAAAACAAGGACAGGTAAAAGTTGGCAGAAAAAGTGCAACTCGTGTAAAGCATAGTAAGTTTTCACCCTCCTGGGTTGTTGTACACTTTATAGATGCCCCTGAATTCAATTTAGAATTAATTGGCCGCATTAGAGAAGGTGTTAAAAAATCAGATTGGAAACAATTGATTCAATACACAAATTCTACTGAAAAAGAGTTCGAGCATATTCTTCCTACATCCATAAGTAGTATGCAAAAGAAAACTGTTTATGGAAAAGAGACATCTGAACGCATTTACGCATTAGCCAGATTATTTGGATTAGGCTATGAGGTATTCGATTCCAAAGAAGATTTTAAGAGATGGTTAATGACTCCGTCCAAAACGCTAGGCAATAAAATTCCATTTGAACTGCTTGATAGTAGTTTTGGTTTTGAAATGGTAGAAAACGAAATCATTAGAATTCAATATAACGTTTACAGCTAATGATTGTTTACAGAGTAGCAAATGTAAAATATAAAGACAAAACATTATCCGGAATTGGTGCTGAAAAAGTTGGCGGAAGATGGAACTCGGTTGGTACGAGAGCTGTTTATTGTTCCGAAAATATTTCATTGGCGTTATTAGAATATTATGTTCATTCCGAAAACATTGCCTATTTACCTAAAAATATTTTAATTGCAAAAATTCAATTCCCTGATGAGTTTTTAATAGAAGAATTAAAAGAGCTTCCCGAAAAATGGAATCAATATCCATATTCCTCTAAAACAACAAAGATTTTTACTGATTTAGCAAAAGACCGAAATAGATTTGCTTTAAAAGTACCATCTACAATTGTCGGCCATGAATCAAATATTATTTTAAATCCTTTATTTAAAGATTTTGGAAAAGTCGAAGTAATAGAGTTTATCGAATTACAAATTGATGAAAGGCTGAAAAAAGATATACGATAATAATAGTTGCTTTTGGGGAAGGACAATTACTGCCAACAGAAGTTTGTGCACAAACCTCATTCAAGGTTTAACTACGCTATATTACCTCAACGAAAAGCTGATAAAGGCGCTAATAAAATCGACTAAACAGCGTAGAAATTGCTTTGTTTTTTATGATACTTCACTGATTAAACTGATTGAACTGATTGTTATAAAAAGAAAGCGAAAATCAGTCTTATCAGTCTAATCATAAAAATCAGTGTCCTATTTGGTTTAATAAATCTATCACATCAAAATAGGAATTAGCCATTATCCAATTTAACAGGCTCAACAATTAATTGAGCCTTTGTTATTTTAAGCCGTAAATAATAGTACTTTTGCAGCCATTTTAAATTCAGGCGCTTTTGTCTGATTAACAAATTATTATTTATGCAGGATATTAGAAACATAGCCATTATAGCCCACGTTGACCACGGAAAAACAACCCTTGTTGACCGTATTTTACATCAGGTAAAACTTTTTAGAGACAATGAAGAGGTGGAAGACCTGATTCTCGACAGCAACGACCTGGAACGCGAAAGAGGCATTACCATCCTTTCAAAAAACGTTTCGGTACGCTATAAAGGCACTAAAATAAATATTATTGATACTCCGGGGCACTCCGATTTTGGCGGTGAAGTGGAGCGTGTTTTAAACATGGCTGATGGTGTTTTGCTGGTGGTTGATGCCTTTGAAGGCCCCATGCCGCAAACCCGTTTTGTGTTGCAAAAAGCCGTTGAGCTGGGGCTAAAACCCATTGTGGTTGTCAACAAAGTGGACAAACCAAACTGCTACCCCCTTGAAGCACAGGAAGCTGTGTTTGAGTTAATGTTTAACCTCGGCGCCACCGATGATCAACTTGACTTTCCCACTGTTTTTGGCTCCTCCAAAGAAGGATGGATGTCGGAAGACTTTAACAAGCCAACCACCGATGTTTCGTACCTGCTGGATGTTATTATTGAAACTATTCCCGCCGCAAAATATTTGGAAGGAACACCCCAGATGCAAATTACTTCGATGGACTATTCTTCGTACGTAGGACGTATTGCCGTGGGAAGACTTACACGCGGCATTGTAAAACCGGGAATGAACGTCTCGCTGATGAAAAAAGACGATTCCATTCAAAAATATAAAATCAAAGAGCTTTACACCTTTGAAGGACTTGGTAAACAAAAATGTAAAACAGAAGTATATGCAGGCGATATTATTGCCATCATGGGACTTGAAGATTTTGAAATCGGTGATACCGTCGCCGATTTTGAAGAGCCTGAGGCGCTGCCCAGGATTAAAATCGACGAGCCTACCATCAGCATGCTGTTTACCATTAACAACTCTCCCTTTTTTGGTAAAGAGGGTAAATATGTAACCTCGCGTCACCTGCGCGACAGGCTATACAAAGAAATTGAAAAAAATCTCGCGCTCCGCGTGGAAGAAACCGATGCAGCAGACTCTTACCTTGTATATGGCAGAGGGATACTTCACCTTTCCATATTGGTTGAAACCATGCGCCGCGAAGGGTACGAATTTCAGTTGGGACAGCCCAAAGTAATTATTAAAGAAATTGATGGAGTTAAAAACGAACCCATCGAATCGCTAACGGTATTGGTTCCTGAAGAATTTTCGGGAAAAGTAATTGACACTGTAACCTTTAGGAAAGGTGAGATGACCATAATGGAACCGAAAAACGACCGCATGTATCTGGAATTTAATATCCCGTCCAGAGGCATCATCGGGTTACGCAACAGCTTACTCACTTCCACTGAAGGCGAAGCCATTATTGCCCATCGCTTTAAAGCTTTTGAACCCTGGAAAGGCGAAGTGGGCAGCAAGCGCAACGGTGCACTTATTTCGCTTGATACCGGCTCGGCCATCCCTTTCGGACTGTTTAAACTGCAAGACCGGGGTAAATTTTTTATCTCTCCCGGCGATGAAGTTTATGCCGGACAGGTAATTGGTGAGCACACAAAACAGGGCGATTTGGTTGTAAACGTTTGTAAAACCAAAAAGCTATCCAATATGCGCTCTTCGGGTTCCGATGACAAAGTATTGCTGGCACCTCCCGTTAAATTTTCGCTGGAGGAGTTTATGGAAAGCATTCGCAAAGACGAATACCTCGAAGTTACTCCCCGCTCGCTGCGTTTACGAAAAATTATCCTCAGCGAAACCGAACGCAAAAGAGCACGCAATCAAATGGGAGGATAAACAAATTCTTCTATTAATGCTTACCGAAAAAAGGCCGGATAGCAGAATCGAAACAAGTAAAATAGTACATTTGATGCATATTTTTACTTAATTATGATGAATATGAAAATATCAACAGCTTTTGTTGGCGTTTTGTTGCTGCTTTTTACAGCCTGTCATCCCATTAAAAAACCCACGGTTACCATACAAACCGAAATGGGTAACATTGTTGTTGAACTATATCCCAATCAGGCACCCTATACGGTATATAATTTTTTGAAATATGTGGATGAAAACCGGTATAAAGATGCTTCCTTTTACCGAACCGTAACATTGGACAACCAACCCGGCGATTCCATTAAGATTGAGGTAATTCAGGGTGGATTATACGATGATAACAGTCCACAGGCACTGCCCCCCATCAATCACGAAACCACTAAAAAAACAGGTATTAAGCATTTGGACGGAACCATCTCAATGGCACGCAACAAGCCGGGTACTGCCACCAGCGAATTTTTTATTTGTATTGGTGATCAGCCTGCTTTGGATTATGGCGGCAAACGTAATCCCGACGGACAGGGCTTTGCTGCCTTTGGCAGAGTAATTAAGGGGATGGATGTGGTTAATAAAATCCATAAAGCTCCTTCAAAAGGCCAAATGCTGACACCACCAATAAAAATCCTCGGCATGCACGGCAACCGCGAACATCTGCTTAAAGTATTTGAAAACTGGGCGCCGGAAAAAAAATAACAAACACTATATTATTAGCGAAATAGCACACTGATTAGACGCACCTACAAGCTCGTTCAGATTTGCCTGCCCCTTATAAGCTCGTTCAGATTTGCAATCTGAACGATACTAAAACACTCTATATATGCATATTAAACCTTTCAAGCTACCCTTCCGAACGTGTTGTTAGGCACGAGCGAACAAACCCGAAAAAGCGTACGGTGAGTGCACCATTAAAATTCAGATTGGTAACATCACTCCATGCTGCAAACCGATTCTTTTGATTACTTTTGCATGCAAATCAAGATTTATGAAATTATCGCCTTTAACAGCTGTTTCGCCAATCGACGGACGATATTTTGAAAAAACCGGATGTCTGGCCCCCTATTTTTCAGAGTATGCTTTGTTTAAATACCGGGTAAAAGTTGAGATTGAATATTTTATTGCCTTAACTCAACTTCCGTTACCCGGACTTAAAGCATTCGATATCAGAATGACAGAAAAAATCAAAGCCATTGCTGACGACTTTTCTATTGATGATGCCGCAAAAATTAAAGAGATAGAAAAAGTTACCAACCACGATGTAAAAGCTGTGGAATATTTCATCAAAGAAAAGTTTGACGTATTAAAGCTGCACGATTTTAAAGAGTTTATTCATTTTGGGCTTACCTCGCAGGATATTAACAATACAGCCATTCCCGTTGCCATGAAAGAAGCCCACGAAAACGTACTGCTACCTCAACTGCAGGGGTTAATTTCAAAGCTGATGGATATGGCCGAAACATGGAAAGAAATACCCATGCTGGCACGTACGCACGGGCAGCCTGCCTCACCCACCTATCTCGGTAAGGAAATATTTGTGTTTGCCGAAAGACTGACAAACCAGCTGGCACTTTTGGAAAACATACCATGGTCAGGCAAATTTGGCGGAGCAACAGGAAACATGAATGCCCATCAAATAGCTTACCCCGAAGTTGATTGGCGTATGTTTGCCAACAACTTTTTAACCGAAAAACTAAATATTGTTCGCCAGCAAACCACCACGCAAATTGAACATTACGACCTAATGGCAGCTTACCTTAATAATCTGGCTCGCATCAACACTATCTTAATTGATTTAAGTCGTGATGTGTGGCTATATGTTTCGATGGACTATTTTAAACAAAAAATAAAAAAAGGCGAAGTGGGGTCGTCAGCCATGCCACACAAGGTTAACCCCATCGACTTTGAAAATGCAGAAGGGAATCTGGGAATGGCCAACGCATTTTTACACTTTTTGGCTGATAAGCTTCCCGTTTCACGCCTACAACGCGACCTGACCGATTCAACGGTTACAAGAAATCTCGGTGTATCGTTAGGGTATATGATGATTGCTTTCCAATCGCTTAAAAAAGGATTGGAAAAGTTAATCCTTAATAAGGAAAAAATAACCGAAGACCTCGAAAACAACTGGGCTGTGGTTGCCGAAGCCATTCAAACAATATTGAGGCGCGAAAAGTATCCCAATCCATACGAAGCTTTAAAATCATTAACACGTACCAACAAAAAAATAACTGCCGGTGTAATGCACAAATTTATTGACTCGTTGGAGGTTTCCGACACCGTTAAGCAGGAGCTAAAAGAGATTTCGCCACATAATTATACAGGAATAAACCCGTTATAGATTTACTTTTCAAAGCCGGTTAATATTAAGCAAATGAAAAAATTTTACAGGATTTTGGCCTATACCAAGCCCTTTCTCGGTTACGCTGGATTAAACACGGCAGCCAACTTATTTACCATTGTTTTTTCACTGATGAACTTTGCTTTGCTCATCCCTTTTCTTAACCTTTTGTTCGGAGTAAACGAATTGGTAACGGTTAAACCCGAGTTTCATTTATCAACGCAGGGTTTATTGCAATCGCTTAACTATTACATAAGCCAAATTATTATTACACAGGGCAAAATGGAGGCGCTGGTATTTATTTGCATCATTATTTTGGTATCGTTTCTATTACGAAATCTATCGCGGTTTCTCGCCATGTACTATATGGCAGGGTTGCGTGTGGGAGCCGTAAGAGGTATTCGTAACGATGTTTATAACAAAATGCTTATCCTCCCTGCAGCATTTTATACGCGTAACAAAAAGGGCGACATTATGGCAAGGGTTACCACCGATGTGCAGGAGGTAGAGTTTTCCATAATGAACTACCTCGAAATGATTATTCGCGACCCCATTACAATAATTGCCTATTTTATTTTTATGATAAGCATCAGCTTTAAACTTACCCTGTTTGTTTTGATAGTGTTGCCGGTTACAGGCTTTATTATCGGACGTATTGCCAAAGTGTTGCGTAAAGAATCAAAAATAGGACAGGGAAAATTTGCTTCCCTTTTATCAATCATTGAGGAAACTATTTCAGGATTACGTATTATTAAAGCCTTTAATGCCATTGATTACACTGACAAAAAGTTCAGAGAGCGAAACAAGGACTACTCAAAGCTACTGTTAAAAATTTATCGCCGGCGCGACCTTTCATCGCCCCTGAGTGAATTTATGTCGTCGTTGATAATTGTAGTAGTGCTTTGGTTTGGTGGTAAAATGGTGTTGGCTGACTCACCCACACTAATGGCTGCCGACTTTATTACTTACATTGTTGCTTTTTCTCAAATTATCCCGCCATCAAAGTCGTTTGTACAAGGTTTTTACAGCATCCAAAAGGGAATTGCTTCTGCAGAGCGAATATTTGAAATTCTGGACGCCGATGAGGAGATTCTTGAAAAACCCGATGCCAAACCCATTAAAGAATTTAAAAAATCCATTGAATTTGACCATGTTTGGTTTAAATACGAAACGGAAGATGTATTAAAGGATATTCAACTTATCATCCCCAAGGGAAAAGTAATTGCCCTGGTTGGGGAATCCGGCGGAGGTAAATCAACCCTTGCCGACCTGCTGCCACGCTTTTACGATGTTACACAAGGGCGCATTTTGTTTGACGGTATCGACGTACGCGATTTAAAAATAAACGACTTAAGGGGACTAATGGGCATTGTATCGCAGGAGAGTATTTTATTTAACGACACCATTTTTAATAACATTGCCTTCGGTAAAAAAAATATTTCGGAAAAGCAGGTAATTGAAGCTGCTAAAATTGCCAATGCACATGATTTTATTTTGCAAACCGAAAAAGGGTATCAAACCAATATTGGCGACCGGGGAGCCAAACTTTCAGGCGGACAACGCCAGCGCATCAGCATCGCGCGGGCAGTACTAGCCAACCCTCCCATTCTTATTTTAGATGAAGCTACCTCTTCGCTGGATACCGAATCGGAAAAACTGGTTCAAAGAGCATTGTTTAACGTTATGAAAGACCGCACCTCCATTGTAATTGCACACCGCTTAACCACCATTCAGCATGCCGATGAAATTGTGGTAATTAAAAAAGGTGAAATAGTAGAGCACGGCAACCATACGGAATTGCTTGCGCAGAATGGTGTTTATCGGAAATTATTTGAAATGCAGTCGTTTGCTTAGATTTTTCTTTGCTATTAATTAGTGAATTAAGATAAGCTGTTTTGGCGATATTTTTGGTATTTTTCCAAAAGCCTTATGCTTATTTCAACCCTCTCACAGTTTGCAACCTAGAAATACTTTACCAACCTTCCTCTCACAGTTTGCAACTGTGAGACCCAAAATACCTAAGCCAACCTTTCTCTCACAGTTTGCAACTGTGAGACCCAAAATCCCTAAGCCAACCTTTCTCTCACAGTTTGTAACTGTGATGCCAAAAATCCCTAAGCCAACCTTTCTCTCACAGTTTGTAACTGTGAATGCCAAGAATCCCTAAGGTTATTGGGAGACAAAACACAAAATACAAGGAAATCAATGAGAGCAGACTTATTACGCTTCACACAACTTGCCCAAAATACCTTTATGTTGCGGAAACTGTTTAAGAAGCTCGGTTTTGAAGCCATTTCAAAATCATTAAAATCAAAGCCCGGACTGACGGTGCAGCCTGCAAGGGTGTACAGTCCCAAAGGGCGGGCGGCAAACCAGCTGCCGGCCGAAATTATCACCTGCGGGGCAGAATTGCCTTCCGTATCAAGGCCGAGGTAATGGTTTATCTTTTCTCCAGAGGAATTTAATTCAATAATTTCCAACGAATCTCCATCATAAAAATGCCAAATCTCATCCGATTTAATTCGATGGAAGGCTGAAAAATCACCCTTCTCCAAAAGGTAATAAATGGCTGTTGAAAAGTTTCGTTTACCCGTGAACCGACCGGGCAACGCTTCTGCCGCAACCCGCTCCGGCGAACGATAAGTCTCTTTAAACCAACCCCCTTCGGGATGCGGTTGCAACTTTAGCTTTTGTATCCAAAATTCAGAATTTCTACCTTGCATTTTTACTCTTTTCCAAATTCTTAACACTCTTTTCTTCGTTAAACACCCAAACCACCCTAAAGGTTACCATGCTGTTGTTTTGATGCATATCCTGCTTTTGTCCACCAATGGTTTCCAAAAGCTGGTCTTCGGTTCCCGACCATATGGACGTAAACGAT
>JALVAQ010000188.1 GCA_027011095.1 Bacteroidales bacterium | reverse complement strand
TTGCAAGACTTTTCTTGAATTATTTTTAGTAGTGTTTAAATAATTTCAAGTAAAAGTTTTGCAAAAAGTCTTTCCATCAGAAAGACTTTTTTGTTCTTTGAAAATATAAAGTTTTTTATATAAGCTGTTTATATAAGAATTTCATACCACACAGAAAGCCCAAAACATAATGTTAAGGGCATAATTTATTAAGGAGGGAAAAATGAAGATATTAAATTTAACTCAGCACCTTGCTACCGTTGAACAGGAAAAGCAAGGAGTATTTGAACCTGCAGACAAGGATGAAATAAGGGCGTTGTTAACTTTTAATGTTAAGCCCGACAAGGAAATTATACACCAGAGGGCTCGTCAACTTGCTTATATTGCTGTTAAAAATGGTGCGTACAGAACCATGATTGGAGGAGCTCCTTATTTGATGGGCTCCCTTGAAAGGGAATTAAGCAAGATTGGTGTTGTGCCTGTGTATGCGTTTAGTGAACGCAGGTCCGTAGAAGAGGTGGATAAAAAAACCGGTAAAGTTGTGAAGAAAAACATTTTTCAGCATATCGGTTTTGTTGAAACCATCAAGGAAGGATGGAAGTATGAGTATAAAGAGCTTTGTCAAATATTAAAAAAAGCCACTGGAAAAGAAAGGGAGTTGTGGTGGTATAAAATACTCCTTGGCGATCTAAGAATTGATGGATATTATAATTCTCAATTTTTAAGGCAAAACAAATCGCCGGAATGGGTCAGAGAAGAGGATCTCAAAGAATTTAATCGTTGGCTTCACTTTAGAAGGGTAAAAAGTCGTGAAATGCCACAGCACACTCTTGATTGGCGTGATTTTTCCACATCAGCGAGGTTTGCCTACACAACAAGTCAATATACCTATCTTCTTAAGAGGGGTGGCCCTTTTAGAAAGGAGAAAGAGAAAATGCTGAAAACGCAAAAGATTCTCTCTCGCCTTAAGAAGTTAAAGACAGATAAAGCGGTAGCAGAATGTCTTACAGAGTTGGTGAGTTTTGTCGATACGCCTTTTCAGGCGGTGGCGACTTTTTGGGAACTCGATGCTTTCGAAGACTCTCTTTTTATGGAAGTAAAAGAGAGGGTCTTGCGTGCTCAATTAAAAACGTTTGATGATTATCATATGTTTGTATTAAGTGCAATTAGAAAGCACTTTCGCTACAAAAATCCAGGATCTTTCTCGCCCATTGTATACGAAACGCTTGACATGGCGCAGGATACAGCCAGGTCGGTCAGCGATCAATTATCAGTAGTTCGGCTGAAAAAATTCTGTTGTCCAGAGCATTTTGATAAAGATGCAGTGTTTTCTTATCTGAAGGATGTATATTCTAAAATAGGAAAACATACAGTGGAGGAATATATCGCTTTGTTTATCTCAGATAGACTTCGAGCAGAGCGGTATAGTGAGATTTTGTCCGGAGAATAATACTGTGGCGGAGGAAGTTGAACCCAACTTTCCTCCGCCCTACGACTGCTTTGCTGATTTGAATTGAATTGGTAGAGCTGAGTAGAGCACTCTTTTTAATTTTTTTGCGGTGAGGCATGAGCTAATAATCCGCGAGGTGGACAAAATGATTGATGTCATGATAAAAAAACCATTGTCAGCAGTGGGAATCCTTGCAATGGGGTTACTCTTTGGTTTCCTTTTTTGTTCTGTTCACTTTGACAGAACAGATGAAGTCAAGAATCTCCAGCTTCAGATGGAGCAGTGCCGACAGGACGTGGTGTCTTGTGGGGATGACTCGCAACGATGCCAGACGATAGTGCGGAGATATAAATAATTCGCACTGTCGTTGGGGGTGGAGAAAATGAAATTTAATTTTCTCCACTTCCCTACAACTGCTTTACTAATTTGAGTTAAATTGGTGGAGCTGAATAGAAAGTTCTTTTTAATTTTTGCAGTGAGGCTTATAAGAGCCAATAAGTCGCTGGAGAAAGAGTATGAAATCAGTAATACAAAAAATCCGCTGGAGGCAGAAGGGGGAGATTAAGGAAATCAACAGATTTACAGGTAAATGTGAATTTGTTTTTGGCCAAGGCAACAAAGCCACAAGGCCAGTCTCAATTGAATTTCTTGAGGAGCATGAGCTCATCAAGAACGATGTTTTGGATTTAACCATCATCCCAGTTGTTGTGGTTAGTGGCAAAAGAGCAAAGACCTTTAATCCCGAATTGCATTTGAGAAAGGGGTTTAATGGAGCGGTGTTCTTTTTGCCGTGGAGTCGGCGAACGGGATTTTTCGATGGGAAGATTGTATTTTATTCCCTGGAGAATTTATTATCAAAAAGAAAAAGTTAAAGGAGAAAGGTGTTATGAAAAAGTCATTAGTTGTAGTGTTGGTGCTGACGTGTTGTCTGTTTTCCAGTATGCCGGCGATGGGGCTGGGTGTAAAAAATACTCAACCCCCGGAGGATTGTTTTAGCTGTAAGCAAAGAAACTTTCCGGTAAGACGGAGAAATTTTCTGGTAGGACAGAGGGGATTGTATCTTTTATCTCCAGGCGCTCGGTTAAATCTTTCGGAGAGACGAAGAGGATTACCTCAAGTATCTCCAGGCGCTCTGTATTGGGCACACCAGAAAGGACTGTTGGAAAACAGTCAAACTGGTGGCCGACGGGTAGTCCCATCGCCCGAGGTTACCAGGAGCAACCGTTTTAGACAACAACACCAAAGCTGGTTTGAGCATCGTCTCAATCAACAAGGTGTTGACGGCCCAAAGCGTCAACATTTCAGGGAGCGGTTTAATGACCATTACGGTTATTGAATTGTTCTACGTCTTGTGGCGGGAAGAACCATTCCTGCCACTTTTTTTATTTAAAAAATTGAGAGAAGGAGTTTTTTGATGTATAATGGGAATAAGATTAATTTTAATTTGATATAAAAATGTATTTTGTAGAAGAG
>JALVAQ010000187.1 GCA_027011095.1 Bacteroidales bacterium | reverse complement strand
ATGGGGGGAATATGGATTGAAAATAATGTTGTTGTTGATAAAGATATGAACCTTTATGTTGGAATAGAGTTTTATTACCCATTGCATGTAAATGATACACTTTTCGTAAATCAATCTACCAGTACTGATATAGTGCTTTTGAAGTTTAACAGTGAATTTGAATTACTTTGGGGCAGATACATCTATTCACAGGCTCAGGATTCTTTTAATGACCTATTGTTAACATCAGATGATAATTTGTTTTTAAGTACACAGCATGGTAGCGGTGACCAGG
This sequence comes from Bacteroidales bacterium, assembly GCA_027011095.1. Taxonomy (GTDB): domain Bacteria; phylum Bacteroidota; class Bacteroidia; order Bacteroidales; family F082; genus B16-G9. The sequence continues at coordinate 2,642 of JALVAQ010000187.1, read as the reverse complement.
ATTCAACGGATATTAGTTTTTTAGGTCAAAAAACAATTAGATGCGGCAAATCAATTCAATCATTTATGAAAATTGATTTGAAGGGTACCATACTTTGGCAAAGGTTACTGACTTCATATTCAAATCGTACCGATGATTTTATATCAGCAACTGAGGTTAATGGAAATTATTATATATCAGGACAATTGGATAAGGAGATATACTTAGATGAAGATACAATTATGAACACAAGTGATGGATACTATAGTAGTTATCCTTATAATATTGTTTTAAAACCCGACGGGTCACTTTTACAAGGAAACGTATTGGATTACACACCTCTTAGAATGTATCCGCGCATTCCGGATAATAATGGCAACTATTTTTTTTCTGCCAAGCTTTACGATACAACTGTATTTGGTTACGACACGTTAATATTTAACTTCGACACTTGTGCCGAGATTATTGGGAAAACCGATTCGTTGAACAATCCTATTTGGTATAAAATAATAAAAAATCCCTATCATAGTTATTATTATTATTTTTGGATTGACGTAAAAGAGGATACTTTATACTTTGTTACGGCATGTCCCGAAGAAACCTTTAGCTTTTGCGACTCAACCTATCATGTTGCCGGTAGTAGCCAAAACTTATTACAAGGAAAGTTTACTGCTGATGGAAATTTAATCGATCCTGTTGTTTCTCTTTATTCAGACTTTATAACGCCGACTCATCTGAAAATTGATAATTGCGGTAACTCAATTATTTCCGGCGGTTTTAAGGGAGACTTAGTTGTAGGTTCTGACACATTGTTTCAAACAAATTCATCTATAGCAGACGGGTTTCTTGCAAAATATTGCAACCATAAACAGCCATTGTTAAATCTTGGAAACGATACTACTATCTCCCTATCAGAATCAATTACCTTAGAAGTGGATAATTATTTTTCTAATATAATTTGGTCAACAGGTGATACAACCCACTCAATTACCATCAATGGAAGTGATTATGGCGAGGGCGTTTATCAATTCGGGGTTGAAGCTTTTAAGGGTACATGCCCCGTTAAAGATAGTATAAGCATTACAATTTTTGATGATTCATCTATTCCGGAAAACAGGAATAATAGCGTTGTTTTTTATCCCAATCCGGCAAACTCGACAATAAACTTCTATAAAAATAAAAACATCGATATTGAAGAGGTTACTATTTATAATCTGTCAGGAAAGAAATTAATTCATCAAAAGCAGGTAAAAGGTTTTATTGATATATCAGGACTTCGGACAGGAGTTTATATTCTGGAAACGACAACAGAAAATAGTAAAATCAGTAAAAAATTGGTTGTAAAGAAATAAAAGGAATGACAAAAACAACAGCGCACAACAAAAAATATACGGCATTTGGCAGATAGTGCTAAAAATGAAAATGATAGCAATAAATAAAATTAGTCGTAACTTGAAAATAAAGTGTTCCAAAATGCCAAACGCCGCATATTCAAACCGTTGTGCGTTAATGCCCTCGTAGCGATTTTAGAGAAAAAAAATATTAGAGTTAGAGGGTTTAGTTTTTAACAAATTCCAGAAGAAAAATTGGCTCGGTCGTTCATTCCAGGCGGCTACCAAGAAAAATTTATTGTCGCGCTTCGCCCAACCAAATAGAAAAATTATTGTGCCGGAAAAAAGTGCCGGACAAAAAGAAAAATTGCTGCCGCCTGCCTCGTTCTCCGCTATTCGCTTCATTGGACATAGACAAAATATGCTTCGCTATGGTTTCGGTTACCCAATAAAGCATAGACTTTTATCTCAGCCATTGGACATGGAAGCTTTAGCAATCTTAGAAGCAGCAAGACGAGTGCGGAATTGCGGGCTTACAACACTGCCTACACACCATAAGGGGTTCGGAAGTAAAATGATAGTTTTGTGTGTGCAATTAATATTTTTGATACATTTGAGCATTCGTGGCTAAATCACCCTTACGGTGCGTAGCCAAACCGTTATGCAATATTTAGAAAAAACACGTTATGAAAAAATTTGCAGTTATATTTCTTAGCTGCCTTCTATTTACGAACTGCAGCTTTAATAAAGAAAAAACATGCTATTTAACCGGTAAAGTAATAGGCAGAAACAGCAAGGTACTAATACTTAAAAAACAGACTGAAGATTCCGAAACTAGAGACATTAAGATACAGATTGATAGTGCCGGGAATTTTGGTTACGAGCTAAATACAGCATTTATGGAAGCCTATGAGCTGATTTTTGAAGATGAACTTGAAAGAGGTTTATGGAAGCCTATTCTTTTTTTTCCCGATAATGATACAATAAAATTTACTCTCTATCCCATGAAAATGGCTGATAGTAATAAGGTTGTGGGTAGTAAATTGTCGTTGAAAGAAAACTTGCTAATTCAAAAAATTAAAGAAAAATATTATGACAGTTATATTTTTTGGTCTCAAAAAAAGGATTCTCTTGAAGCAATAAATGAAACAAATTCTGATTACTATGAGGTTGTTTCATCTAAAATTGATTCAATTTATAAAGAAGGTGCTCTATTTGAACTTCAATATGCAGGAAATGAAGCAAATGTATATGGCTATAGCAAGTTCATAAGCATCCTAAGAACTGAAAAAGACAGGAGGAAGAGGTTGCTTCCCATTGACACTTTAAAAA